>JACMKJ010000140.1 GCA_014380155.1 Rhizobacter sp.
CTGCCGCCCGCGCAGTGCGAGGTCTACAAGCTGCTGCTCGGCGGTGGCTTCGGCCGGCGCGGCGCCACGCACGACTGGGTGACGCAGGCGGTGCAGATCGCCAAAGAAATACCGGGCACTCCCGTCAAGCTGATCTGGTCGCGCGAAGAAGACATGACGCATGGGCGTTACCACCCCGTCACGCAATGCAAGCTGAGCGCGGGGCTCGACGCACAAGGCGAATTGACGGCGCTGCACATGCGCATCTCGGGGCAGTCGATCCTGGCGGGCGTGTTCCCGCAAATGATCCGCGAAGGCAAGGACCCGGTGGTTTTTCAGGGCCTCAACCCGCCGGGGCCCGAAGCCTCGATCGGCTACACCTTCCCCCACCTGCTGGTCGACCACGCCATGCGCAACCCGCACGTGCCGCCTGGTTTCTGGCGCGGTGTGAACCTGAACCAGAACGCCATCTACCTCGAGTGTTTTCTCGACGAGGTGGCCCACGCCACGAAGCAAGACCCGCTGGCGCTGCGGCGCAAGCTGATGGCCAAGTCGCCCAAGCACCTGGCGGTGCTCAACGCAGCCGCCGAGCGCGCCGGCTGGGGCACACCCGCGCCGGCCGGCGTGTACCGTGGCCTGGCGCAGACCATGGGTTTCGGCAGCTACGTGGCGGCGTGTGCCGAGGTGTCGGTGAGCGCTGAGGGCAAGCTCAAGATCCACCGCATCGTGGCGGCCACCGACTGTGGCCACGCCGTCAACCCGCAGCAGATCGAAGCGCAAGTCGAAGGTTCCTTCGCCTACGGCCTGTCGGCCGCGCTGTACGGCGAGTGCACGGTGAAAGACGGCCGCATCGAGCAAGACAACTTCCACACCTACCCGGTGCTGCGCATGGACGAGATGCCGAAGGTCGAAACCATCGTGATGCCCTCCGGCGGCTTCTGGGGCGGTGTGGGCGAACCCACCATCGCGGTGGCCGCGCCGGCGGTGCTCAACGCCATCTTTGCGGCCACGGGAAAGCGCATCCGCGACCTGCCGCTGAAGAACCACAGCCTGAAGAAAGCCTGATGCTGCAGCCTGCGCGCATGGCCACGGCGGTGTTCGCCGTGGCCTGCGCGGCCGCGGCGCAGGCCGCCGAATTGAAGGTCGTGGGCGATGCCATTCCGCAGGCGCTCACCGCCACCGCCGGTGATGCGGCGCGCGGCCGTGAGATCGTGGCAAGTCGGCAAACCGGCTTGTGCTTGTTGTGTCACACCGGTCCGTTTCCCGAAGACCGTTTCCAAGGCAGCTTGGCGCCCGATCTGGCCGGTGCCGGCAGCCGCTGGTCAGCCGGCCAACTGCGATTGCGCATTGCCGACGCACAGCGCCTGAACCCGCAGACCATCATGCCGGCCTACCACCGAAGCGCTGGCCTGCAACGTGTGGCACCTGCGTGGCAAGGCAAGACGCTGCTGAACGCACAGCAGGTGGAAGACGTGGTCGCCTACCTGCTCACGCTGAAATGAATCTCTCATGCAACGCCGCGACGTTCTTCAACTGACCCTCGCACTCGGCGCGGGCGTCATCGTGCGGCCGGCCTATGCCACCTCGTCGGAGATGCAGGCCGCCATTCGCAGCTACGCCAACGGCGCCCCGGTGAACGTGGGCAAGGTGCTGCTCGACGTGTCGCCGCTGGTGGAAAACGGCAACGCCGTGCCCATCACCGTGAGCGTGAAGAGTGCGATGACAGCGGCCGAGCACGTGACCGGCATCGCCGTCTTCAACGACCGCAACCCGCAGCGCGACGTGGTGCGTTTCACGCTGGGGCCGCGCGCCGGACGGGCGCAGGTGTCGACGCGCATCCGGCTGGCCACCTCGCAGCAACTGGTGGCGGTGGCGCGCCTGAGCGATGGCACCTACTGGTCGCATGCGGTCGACGTGCTGGTCACGCTCGCCGCCTGCCTGGAGTAACGCCATGGCCCGCACCCTGATCACCGCACCGACCAGCGCCAAGCGCGGCGACATCATCGAGCTGCGCACGCTGATCGCACACGTGATGGAAACCGGCTTTCGCCCCGACGCCAACGGCCAGACCAAGCCGCGTGACCTGATCAACCGCTTCAGCTGCCGCTACAACAACGAGCTCGTGTTCAGCGCCGAGCTCTACCCTGCCGTGGCCGCGAACCCTTACCTCACCTTCACCACCGTGGCCACCGAGAGCGGCACGCTGAGCTTCACCTGGGAAGGCGACAACGGTTTTGCGCAAACCGAAACCGTGGCCATCACCGTCACATGATGCGGCGCTGGCTGCTGGCCTCGGTGTTTACTGCCTGCGCCGCGGCACACGCCCAGCCCGACACCCGCCGCTCCGGCTTCGACGACATGAGCCCGCAGACCCAGGCCATGCAACGCGACGACATGCAGAACCCCGGCATGCTGTGGGTGCAAGACGGTGCCGCGCTGTGGGAGCGTGCGCCGGGTTCGTCGGCAAAAAGTTGTGCAGGCTGTCACGGCTTGGCCAGCAGCTCGATGCGTGGGGTGGCCACACGCTACCCGGCCTTCGATGCTGCGCTCAAGCGGCCCGTCAACCTGGCGCAGCGCATCAACCTGTGCCGCGAGCGCCACCAGCAGGCCTTGCCTTCGCCCGCTGAGAGCCACGACCTGCTCGCCCTGGAAAGCTTCGTCGCCCACCCCTCGCGCGGCCTGCCCATCACACCACCGGCCGACCCGCAGCTCACGCCGTTTCGCGAACGCGGTGCAGCGCTCTACCAGCAACGCATCGGCCAACTCGATCTCTCGTGCGCACAGTGCCACGACGAACGCGCCGGCAAGCGCCTGGGCGGCAGCGTCATCCCGCAAGGCCGCGCTACCGGCTACCCGCTGTACCGACTGGAGTGGCAAAGCCTCGGCTCGCTGCAACGGCGCTTGCGCAACTGCATGACCGGCGTGCGGGCCGAGCCGTTTGGCCATGGCGCCACTGACATGGTGGAGCTGGAGCTCTACCTCGCCTGGCGGGACCGGGGCATGAAGATGGAAGCCCCGGCCGTGAGGCCCTGATCGGAGGGCGAGCACGTTCATTCTTCTTGAGGATGCCGCGGGAGCGGGGCTTTGATGTGATGGCGGGGTTCAACAACGCAGGCACGTCATCACCATGTCAAGCACACAGCGCCGTGCTCGCTCGGGCACCACGGCAGGCTCACAAAGCGTGAGCGCCTGGCAACTGGCACGTGAGCAGAAGCAGGCGGATGGCGACCTGGCTCCCCCACCCGTGTGGTGGGAACAGACGCTGCCCCAGGTGCTGAAGCAATGGGGCGCCTTCGGGGCCTACCTGGGTTTCAAGACCGTGGCCGGGCGGCCCACAAAGCAGCTGTGCCTGGTGGTGCAGACGCTGTCGAAGCACGACCCGCGTCGCAGCAGCGGGATCAAGCGCGTCCCGGATCGCATCCGCTGGCGTGACGGGCGCATGGCCTATTCGTTGCCCACCGATGTGCTCGAACGCGGCAATGTCTTCGAACACCAGGCGGGTGCGATCTTCGGGCCGGGGGACGTCGCGGCATTCAGCGGCAACGTGGCAACGATCGGTGCCGCCGTCAGCCACCGGCTGCGTGGGCGCTGCCTGTTGACCGCGGGACATCTGCTGCCACCGAGCGTGCCCAGCGGCACCACGGTGCAGACCCGAGCCAACGGCATCCCGCTCAACACCCGCGTCGTCGGCCACGCCCGCAAGGGCAGCATCGACTACGCCTTGCTGGCGCCGGTGAGAGCCGCACCACTGGACAACCTGGTCGAAGACTCGTTGCGCATCGGGCCGGTCTACACCCCTACCCGCCGAGACGTCGGGCGGCGTGTGCGCGTCGTGCGGCAAGACGGGCGCTTCCATGCCACCGTGTGCCGCGGCGTGTCTCACCATTTCGTCGACAGCACGGGCGAGTTTTTCGCCAACACCATCCTCACCGGCCCGATCACGCTGCCTGGAGATTCCGGCGGCGCGCTGGTGGATGAGGACAACATGCTCTGGGGGTTTTTGGTGGGCCAGTTGCCCGGCGTCCACTCCGCCTTCGCACCCGCCTCCATGGTTCTTCATGCCGCCGGCGTGAGCCTGGCTTGATCGTTTCAAGGAAAGGAATTCACATGCACAAGCTCCATGCCTTGCCACTGGTTCTGGCCGCGCTCCTGGCGCTGCCACAGGACGCGTCGGCGGCCTGTACCGTGGTCGAACTCAACAGCGTGTTCAACCTGGAACCCCCTGAGAAAACCAAGGCGCTGGCCGTCTGGCTCGATGAAGAACCGGGCCGCAAACTGGATGTGCTGCCGACGCCAGTGGAAGGGACCAACCTCCCGGCCATCGGCGAGGCGGACTTGGCCCTCATCAAGAAGGTCGTCAAGGCCAACACCCCCAAGCGCGACAAACTGCGGCTGGCCTATGTCGACGACAAGGGCCAACTGCTCAAGGCCGGCGAGGTGTCGAACGTCAGGTTTGCGCTGGCCGACGGCGACAGGCCAGGCGCAGTCGAAGCTTGCAAGAAAGACCCGCTCGTGTCGGTGGCCCTGCAAGCCAAGGCTGCCCCTACAGTCGCACCGGCACTCGACATCTGCTCGACCTTGGTCACGAAAGAGCAGGCCGACGAACCGCACACCCAGTGGGTGGTGTTCAACAGCCAGGGGCAGTCGTGCGCGCTGAGCTACCCGGTCGGGCAAGGCGATCTGCTGCGGGTCGGCCTGGCCCTGTCGGCGGGTGAACCCCGGCCTCAAAAGCTGTCGCTGATTCCCACCGGGTGCACCAAGCCGACGGGCGCGCCCGTGGTGGTGGGCAAGATCGACCCGAACTTCCTCAAGCAATCCGGCAAGGACGGCCCCAAACCCACGCCCTCGACGCAAGCCACCGTCAGCGAAGACACGTTGCTGAAGGTCGGAATGCCTCTGGAATGCGCCTCAGACTCGGTCAAGGTGAAGCTGAAGATCGACGACGTCGAGAGCGAAGAGATCACGTTGCAGCTGTTTTCGCGCACCACCGCCCTGGTGCACGTTGGAGTCTTGAACACAAAGCTGCGCGAACCCGAGTTCGGCCTGCGAACCGACAACGGCAGCACCGTCATCACCGACAAGGAGGCTCAGTCGCGCGGGCCCGAGTACGTGGCCACCGTGGTGATCCAGGGCTTGCCGCACTACCTGCGCAAGGGCTTCAGCTACCGAGGCCGTGACCTGGTGCACGACAACGGCACGCTGGACCGTATCGGACTGGCCTTCGGCTTCGGACTCAAGAACCCGACCAAGCGCTTCGGCATGGGCCTGAGCTACGAGGTGACCAAGGGTGTCAACGTGGTGGCCATGCACGAATGGGTCAAGCGCACCCGTCTCGACGGCGTGAAGTTGGGTGACACTTTTGCCGGCGCGGCGGGCGACATCCCCACATCTCGCGAGTGGGCCAAGGGCTGGGCTTTCGGCGTCACCTTCGACACGGCCTACATCACGTCGGCGTTCGGGAGCAAATGAGTCTGGCCTGTGGGTAGGACATCGACTACCCGCGCGCACGCCCTTGCCCGGCAGCATGCTGACACCGTGTCGCCCAGACTGAAGACGTCCACCACTTCAGGAGCGACCACCATGGTCAAGAGCGCACACATCAAAGGCAAGGTGAGTTTTCGACAAGGCGACGGTGCCCACATCAACATTCCTCTCGGCCCCTGCGAGATCGAAGAGACGGCGCAAGACGTGACGATCAGCTGGGTCGATGGCGAGACGCACGGTGCCACGGCGATACCGATCACCGATTTCAAGCGCTACGTGGCGACCCGCGCGATCGTTCTGCTGGCCACACAACCGGCCTGATTCACTCAGCGCGCGAGAGACTGCGGCGCACCGCGCAAGACGCCGCGTCGACCGCTGCCACCAGCAGCATCATCATGGCCAGCAGCACGGTACAGGTCTCGTGCATCTGGAACAGACCCAGGTGGCAATAAAGCATCTGGCCGAGCCCGCCCGCGCCACCACGCCCATCACGGCCGCCGCGAGGATGTTGTTCTCCCAGCGGTACAGGCTGTAGACATCATCTGCGGCAACACCTGCGGCCGAGCACGCCGGTGGTGTGCAGCGCCAAGGCGAGCGTGCCGGGAAACGGCCCCAGGCCGGCAGCGATGAGCAGCAGCGACGCCCACACCAGCTCGGGCGGTCCACGCGCTCCCAGAGTTTGTCGCCCACGTCGAGCGCCACGAGGGCCTCTTGTGCCACCCCGGCCTGCGGCGGGTGCCACAGCGTGCGCAGGCTGGTGGCCAGGCTCATGCTCGGAAGGCTGCCCGCCAGCACGGCGGTGACAACACGTTGGCGCGGCGGCAAAGGAGGGACTTGGGGTGCGTACCTTGCAGCTGGACGAGCGGCAAACTCACTTCAACAAGCCAGCATTCTCAGCCGCAGCGCGGATGCCGCTGTAGTTATCGGCCTTGGTCGGCACGAAGCGCGCGGCGCGTTGCAGGCCGAGGATCTCTTTGCCTTGCGCGGTGTTGGGGTCGAGCGCCAGAAAGGCCTGGGCGATCTTGTTGCGCAGGTCGGCGGGCATGTCGGCGTGCACCGTCCAGTTGTAGTCGTAGTACGGCGAGGTGGTGAAGAACACGTGTGTCTGCGCGGTGTCGACCTTCTTGTCGGCCACGAACTTTTCCCACACCGAGATGTTGAGCGCACCCGCGTCGACCTTGCCGCTGGCCACCGCGGCGATGGTGGCGTCGTGGGCGCCGGAGAAGCTCACGCGCTTCAGGTCGACATCGGGGTTGATCTTGGCGGCCAGCAAGAAGCTGCGCGGCATCAGGTGGCCCGAGGTGCTGGAGGCCGAGCCGAAGCTGAGTGTCTTGCCCTTGAGGTCTTCCAGTTTGGTGATGCCGCTCCTGGCGTCGGTGATGAAGACGGAGCGAAAGCGCTCGTCTTCTTCACGCTGCACCAGCGGGATCACTTTGCCGTTGGAGCGCACGTTGGCCTGCACGAAGGTGAAGCCGCCGAACCAGGCCAGGTCGACCTTGCGGTTGACCAGCGTCTCGACGGCGGCGGCGTAGTCGGTGACCGGCGTCCACTCGACCTTCATGCCGAGCTTGCTTTCCAGGTAGGCCCCGAGCGGCGCGAACTTGCGCGCCAGCTCGGTGGGCGACTCGTCGGGGATGGCCGTCACACGCAACACGCCGGGGCTGACGGTTTGCGCCTGGGCGGCGAAGCTGGTGACACTGGTGAAGAGGGTCAGCGCGGTGAGGCCGAGCAGGCGTTTGAAAGCGGTCATGGTGTCTCCGTGGGTCGAGTGTCAGAAAGTGCGGCCACCTGCCGCGCGAGCGCGGTGATGCCTTGGGGGGAAAGATCGTCGGCGCCCACCCGCTGCGCCTGGCCCAGGCGTTCGAGGTGGCGCCCTTGCGAGCGTTTGTAGAGCGGATCGTAGTGTTCGGCCATCAGGGCGGCAAACAGCGGCGGCAGTTCGCGTGCCAGCGCCCAGGCCTGCCATTGCGCCAGCGTCTCGTTGGGCAGCAGGCCCTTGAGCGTGCCGAGCTTGTCGGCAAAGCCTTGCGGGTCGTCGCCCAGCCAGGCGTAGTCGCGCAGCAGGTAGGCTAGCCGCGCTTCGAGGCTGGCGTCGATCTCGACCACCGGGCTTTCGCGCAAGCGCTGCAACAAGGCGTCGGGCAGGCTGATGCGGCCGATGCGGCGGCTTTCGGCTTCCACCCACACGCGGCGCGCCGGGTCGAGCGCGCCCATGGCGGTCATCAGCTGGGTCTCGAACGCTTTTTGCGACGGCTGCTCGCGCCCCGGAATGGCGCCCAGCACCGAGCCACGGTGCGCGGCCAGGGCTTCGAGGTCGAGCACCTGCTCGCCTTGCTCGGCCAGCGCCTGCAACACGCTGGTCTTGGCGCTGCCGGTGGCGCCGCACAGCACCCTCAGGTCCAGCGTGGGGGTGAGCGCGGCCAGGCGCTCGATCACGTGGGCGCGGTAGGCCTTGTAGCCGCCCTTCAACTGCTGCGCGTCCCAGCCAACCAGGCGCAGCCAGGTGACGAAGCTGCCACTGCGCATGCCACCGCGCCAGCAGTAGACAAGCGGGCGCCAGTCTTTGGGCTTGTCATGAAAAGACTCGTCCAGATGGCGTGCGATGTTGCGCGCGACCATCGCGCCCCCGATCTTGCGGGCCTCGAAGGCCGAGACTTGCACGTAGGTGGTGCCGGTGATGCGGCGCTCGTCGTCGCTGAGCACCGGGTAGTTGAGCGAGCCCGGAATGTGGTCGAGGGCGTACTCGGCCGGCGAGCGGGTATCGATGACCACGCTGAAGTCAGCCAAGTCATGAACCGTGGTCGGTTTATGACTCATGACGCCCGGTACCCACCCGTTTTGATCGACACTAACAACATGGATCCCATTCGACTGACTTCCTTTTCCCACGGGGGTGGCTGCGGCTGCAAGATCGCCCCCGGCGTGCTGACCGAGATCTTGTCGCGCACCCCGCAGGGCCTGATTCCGGCCGAGCTGATGGTGGGCATCGAAACCGCCGACGACGCGGCGGTGTACCGCCTCAATGCCAACCAGGCGCTGGTGGCCACCACCGACTTCTTCACGCCGATTGTCGATGACCCGCGCGACTTCGGGCGCATTGCCGCCACCAATGCCATCTCCGACATCTACGCCATGGGCGGCACACCCATCATGGCGCTGGCCCTCGTCGGCATGCCGATCGACAAACTGCCGCTCGACGTGATCGGCGCCATCCTCGAAGGCGGCGCGAGCATCTGCCGCGAGGCCGGCATCCCGATCGCGGGTGGGCACTCGATCGACGTGCTGGAGCCCATCTACGGCCTGGTCGCCCTGGGCCTGGTGCACCCCGACCGGGTGCGCCGCAACTCGGACGCGAAGGCCGGTGACGTGCTGGTGCTGGGCAAACCGCTGGGCGTGGGCATCTTGTCGGCGGCGCTGAAGAAGGGCCTGCTCGACGAGACCGGCTACCAGCAGATGCTGCACTACACGACCCAGCTCAACCGCGTTGGCAGCGAGCTGGGTGCCCTGCCCGGCGTGCACGCCATGACCGACGTGACCGGCTTCGGCCTGGCCGGCCACCTGTTGGAGATGTGCCGGGGTTCGCAGCTCGCCGCCGAGCTGGAGATGGCACGTGTGCCGATGATCCCCACGGCGGTGGGCTTCGCCCGCGACGGCGTAGCCACCGGCGCCTCGGCGCGCAACTGGGCCGGCTACGGTGAGCAGGTGGTGTTGCCGCCCACGCTGCTGCCGTGGCAGCAGGCCATGCTCACCGACCCGCAAACCAGCGGTGGCCTGCTCGTGTCGTGCAGCACCGACGCCTCGCATGCGGTGCTGGCGCGCTTCAATGCCGCAGGCTTCGAGCGCGCGGCGGTGATCGGCCGGCTGGTGGCGGGTGAGCCGCAGCTGCGGGTGGTGTGAACGGGGCTCAGTAGAGCCGCGCCAACAGCCGCTCGAAGGCCGAGGCCTGCGTTGGCGAGGTCAAACGCAGCACCCCTTCGGCCTGCAAGACCTCGATCAGTTTGGTAGGCGCCACACGCTTGTCGCCCACGATCTCGACGTGGCCCGCCGGCACCAGCACCCGCTTCGTGCGGGCATCGGCCTCGACCACCGGGTGGCGCTGCTCGTCGAGCGAAAAGATGTCGTCGCTCTCGACACAGCGCCCGGCCTCTTCGCGCCGGCAGCTGCCCCGCTCGTCGGTGTCGATCTTCAGGTAGTTGCCGACTTGCGGCGCCAGCTGGCCCGGCTCGCGGATGAAGCGCGACGAGTAGGTGATGTCGGTCCACTTGGGGCCGGTCACCGCGTAGCAGCTCAGCGGCAACAGCCCGAGCGACACCGGGTACAGCCAGACCTTGCCACAGGTGCGCGCCGATTCGATGCCCGCAAACGGGCCCGAGACCGTGACCAGGCGCAGGTCGACAGCGCGCTCGGGCAAGGGCCCGGCCAATGAGGCGGTGAGCGACTTGCGCGCGATCAGCGCGCCCTGGCTGTGGCCGATCACGGTGAGCTGTGGCAATCGCGAGCCATCGACGAGCTGCTTGAGGGCCTGGCGCAGTTCGGTGGCGCTGTCGTTGAGCTTGGCGCGGTCGTCGTAGGTGAAACAGGCTGCCTGCTGGCCGTGAAACGCCAGCACCTGGGCCAGCGCGCGGAACTGGCCCGACGACCCGAAACAACCGTGCACCAGCACGTGCAGCGGCTGGCTGGCGTCGAAGCGCAGCGTGCGGTCGAGGCTGTCGGTGCAGGGGCCGAGGCCGGCGATGTTGAGATGGGTATCGGGCGGCTGCAGGCGGCCGGGTTGCAGATCGTCCGGCACCATCACCTCGGGTGTGGCGCAGCCGGCCAGCAGACCCGTCAGCAACAGGGTGATGGCAGCGCGCTGCAAGGCAATGAAAACAGGCAAGGCCATCTCGCGGTCGGTGAGTGGGGTGTCGAACAAGCAATTTATCGGGTCGAACGCCGACAGCATAGGCGCTTGCGCACGCAGGCTACGTCAATCAACGTATTCGCCCACTCCGCGCCGGTTTTCACAATCGCTCCAACCCCTGAACGACGGAGCACCCCATGATCCACGGCGATATCTCCAGCAGCAAAGACACCGTGGGCGTGGCCGTCGTCAACTACAAGATGCCGCGCTTGCACACACGCGCCGAGGTGCTGGCCAACGCGAAGCAGATCGCCGACATGGTGGTCGGCATGAAGCTCGGACTGCCTGGGCTCGACCTGGTGATCTTCCCTGAGTACAGCACCCACGGGATCATGTACGACAGCGCCGAGATGTATGAAAACGCGGCCACCGTGCCTGGCGCCGAGACCGAGATTTTTGCCGCCGCCTGCCGCAAGGCGAAGGTGTGGGGCGTGTTCTCGCTGACCGGCGAGCGCCATGAAGAGCACCCGAACAA
>JACMKJ010000141.1 GCA_014380155.1 Rhizobacter sp.
ACAGCTTCTTGAACACGTCGATCGCCTGCGCCTGCGAGGCGGCCGGCACGCCAATGCCGTTGGCCAGCTCCACACCTTGTGCGTCGGTCATGCCGGTCAGCGGGTCGATGAAGACCTTGATGAGCTTCTCTGGCGTGTTGTGGGCCACCTCTTCGATGTCCATGCCGCCTTCGCTGCTGGCCATCATCGCGACCTTCTGCGTGGCGCGGTCGGTGACCGCAGCGACGTAATATTCTTTCTTGATGTCGGCGCCTTCTTCGATCAGCAGGCGGCGCACCTTCTGGCCTTCAGGGCCGGTCTGGTGGGTCTTCAACTGCATGCCGAGAATCTCGCCCGACAGCTTCTTCACCTCGTCCAGCGAGCGCGCCAGCTTCACGCCACCGCCCTTGCCGCGGCCACCTGCATGGATCTGAGCCTTCACCACCCACACCGGGCCGCCCAGCTTCTGCGCAGCCTCGGTGGCCTCTTGCACGCTGAACGCGGGGTAACCACGCGGAACCGGCACGCCGGCTTGGCGCAAGATTTCCTTGCCTTGGTATTCATGAATTTTCATCGCGGACTCTCTTCACTCAGTTTCGGGGAACGGTTGACGGCGGGTGGGATTCGGAGACAGCCGGTTTGTACCAGCGGGGGTAGTAGCTGCGCACCACGTTGCCATCGGTGCGCAAGGCATGGCAACGGTCGAGCTGAAAAGGTTGTTTGGCATCGGCGCCATCGCCGCGCGTGTTGATCACGTCGCCGGCAAAGGCCTGCACCACGGCGGTGGGCAACACTTGAGCGAGTTCCGTGAGGTGGGTGCAGCCGGTCACGCCGCCCAGGCGCTCGAGCACGGCAAAACGAAAACCCTTCAACAGGTTCAGGCCCACCAGGTGGCCATAGACGTCACCCAACTGGTCGCACTCTCCGGGATAGGGCATGGCGCGAGTTTCGGAACCCGCTTCGAGCACGTTGAACCGCTCGTCGATGACCAGGCGCAGCAGCATGTCGTGGATGGGGTCGCCGGCGCGGCGCACGCCGTTGGCCAGGTCGGCATCACGCGTCTTGACGTCTGTGATGACCGCGTCGACCTCCCACAGCCCTGCGCCGCGTGCATAGATCTGCACATCGATGTGGCGGGTGTGCTTGAGCAGGCGCTCGGGCGCGGCGGGGGGCAGGGCCATCGAAGCAGAAGGTGGGTGTAGGGATTGATGCGCCAAGAAGGTGAGGCCCTCCCGGCAAACCCAAGAAATGTAGCATTCTGCACCGCAGCATTTTGGTGCGGGTGTGCGGCCGGCGGGGCCGGCTCAGTCGTCGCCCGCGCCCTGCACCACCCGGTGAATGACCTCGCTGGAGAAACCACGCCCGGCCAAAAACCGCATCTGGCGGGCGCGATCAGCGGCCTCGGCCGCGGGCTGGCCGAACTTGCGCGACCAGACCTCGCGGGCCCGGGCGAGCTCGCTGTCTTTCAGCTGCTGGGCCGCATCGGCCGTCAGCGCCACCCCGTGCTGGGCCAGCTCCTGGCGGATGCGCAGGTTGCCGAAACGCGCAGACCGGGCATGTACACGGCTTTCGACGAAGCGCTCTTCACAGAGGTAGCGGTTGGCCTGCAGCCAGTCGAGCACGGCCTCGACACGTTCGGTCGCGGCCGCCGCCTCGGCTTCTTCGTCTTTCCGGGCATGCACCAACAGCTTGCGCCGCAGCTCACTACGGCTGTGCTCACGTTGGGAGAGGATCTGCAGCCCTCGTCCCTTGAGCGACAGCCTCGCCTTCATAGCTCCTGAGCGACGACCGGTTCCTTGGCGGCGCGTGGCTTCTTGGCGGGCGCCGCGGCTTCGGCCTCACCCAGCGGCAGCAGCGGGATACCGACGGCATCACGCACCTTGTTTTCGATCTCCACCGACAGCGCCGGGTTCTCTTTCAGGAATTCGCGGGCGTTGTCTTTGCCCTGGCCGATTTTTTCGCCGTTGTAGGCGTACCAGGAGCCCGACTTCTCCAGCACCTTGGCCTCGACGCCCATGTCGATGATCTCGCCCTCGCGGCTGATGCCCTGGCCGTAGAGGATGTCGAACTCGGCGGTTTTGAACGGCGGCGACACCTTGTTCTTGACCACTTTCACCTTGGTCTCGTTGCCGATGACTTCTTCGCCCTTCTTGATGGAGCCGATGCGGCGGATGTCGAGCCGCACCGAGGCGTAGAACTTCAGCGCATTGCCGCCGGTGGTGGTTTCGGGGCTGCCGAACATCACGCCGATCTTCATGCGGATCTGGTTGATGAAGATGACCATGGTGTTGGTCTTCTTGATGGTGCCGGTGAGCTTGCGCAGCGCCTGGCTCATGAGGCGGGCCTGCAGGCCGGGCAGCGAGTCGCCCATCTCGCCTTCGATTTCAGCCTTCGGCGTGAGCGCGGCCACCGAGTCGATGACGACCAGATCGACCGAGCCCGAGCGCACCAGCGCGTCGACGATTTCGAGCGCCTGCTCGCCTGTATCAGGCTGGCTGATCAGCAGCTCTTGGAGGTTGACGCCGAGCTTTTGCGCATAGGCCGTGTCGAGTGCGTGCTCGGCGTCGATGAAGGCGCAGGTGCCGGCGAGCTTTTGCATCTCGGCAATGACTTGCAGCGTGAGCGTGGTCTTGCCCGATGACTCCGGGCCATAGATCTCGATCACCCGACCGCGCGGCAGACCACCAACGCCCAAGGCGATGTCCAGCCCCAGCGAGCCAGTGGAGACCACCTCGATGTCTTCGATCACCTCGCCTTCGCCGAGCTTCATGATCGAGCCCTTGCCGAACTGCTTTTCGATCTGGGCCAGGGCGGCTTGCAGGGCTTTGGCCTTTTCGGTGTTGAGTGCCTTGACGGGTGCGTCCACGAGAATCTCCTTGAGAATCAACAAGTTGGAGCCTGCTCATAACAACAGGCTGGATGAATGAACAGCATTCTGCGAGCTTGATAGATCAAAGTAAACCTGTTTTTTGATCAGTTTGCCTTACTATCAAATGGTGGTAAACGATTGGCGACAAACTCACCTCGGGCGGCTGCTCGGCCACGCGATGCGCCGCTTCGACGAGCGCGTGCTCGAGCTGATGGCGCGCAACGTCGAAGTGCCCTTGGCGCTGGCCAACCTGGCGGCCCGCGCACAGGTGAGCGCGGCCCACATCCACATCACCCGCCACCTGGCGCTCGAGGGCTCGCGCCTGACCGAGCTGGCCGCGAAGGCGGGCATGAGCAAGCAGGCCATGGGCGACCTGGTCGACCAGTGCGAAGCCTGGGGCCTGGTGAAACGTGAGCCCGACAGCCGCGACCGTCGCGCCCGTGTGGTGTGTTTCACGCCCACCGGGCTGGCCTGGTTGGCGGCTTTCGAGCTGGCGGTGGCGCAGGCCGATCAGGAGTTCCGCGCCGAGGTCGGGGCCGACGTAGCCACCGTGGTGGCGCTCGGGCTGGAAGCTTATGCTGGCGCGTGGGCTTGAGCCCTTCACGCCGGCGTGCGACGTCAAGCGCCGGTCGGGGTGCAGCCATAGAATCATTCGCTCCCCCCAAAGCCGCCGCAGGACAACCGGAGACCGCGATGCGCATACTGATTGCCGAAGACGATCAGGTTCTGGCCGATGGCCTGCTGCGCACGCTGCGCAACACCGGCTACGCCGTGGATGCGGTTGCCAGCGGCTCGGAGGCCGACGCCGCGCTGACTTCGCACGAGTTCGACATGGTCATCCTCGACCTCGGCCTGCCCAAGCTGCATGGGCTCGAAGTGCTGCGCAAGCTGCGCGCACGCGGGTCGGCCGTGCCGGTGCTGATCCTGACCGCGGCCGACAGCGTGGAGCAGCGCGTGAAGGGCCTCGACCTCGGCGCCGACGACTACATGGCCAAGCCCTTCTCGCTGCAAGAGCTCGAAGCCCGCGTGCGCGCGCTCACGCGGCGCGGCCTCGGCACGGCCTCCAGCCTCATCAAACACGGCCCGTTGACGTTCGACGCCACCGGCCGCGTGGCCTACATGAACGACCAGATGATCGACCTCTCGGCACGCGAACTGAGCCTGCTCGAAGCCCTGCTGCAACGCGCCGGCCGGCTGGTCAGCAAAGACCACCTCGTGGAGCGCCTGTGCGAGTGGGGCGAAGAGGTGAGCAACAACGCGATCGAGGTCTACATCCACCGCCTGCGCAAGAAGATCGAGCAAGGCCCAGTGCGGATCGCCACGGTGCGTGGCCTCGGTTATTGCCTCGAAAAAATCCCCGGCTAGCGTGGCATTCCCGCGCGAACAGCGCTCCCTCTTCGGCGAGATCCTCGATTGGATGCTGGCCCCGCTGCTGCTGCTGTGGCCGATGAGCGTGGTGCTCACCTGGCTGGTGGCCCAGGGCATTGCCAACAAGCCGTTTGATCGCCAGCTGGGCGAGATGGCACGCCTGCTGTCCCAACAGGTCAGCGTGCAGGCCCAGGCCGATGGCTCGCAGCTCGCCGTGTTCAGCCTCAGCCGGGCCGCCACCGACCTGCTGCACACCGACGAGGCGGACACGCTGTACTACCAGGTGCTGGGTCTGCGCGGCGAGTTCCTGAGCGGTGAGCGCGCCCTTCCGGTGCCGCCCGAAGACATCCGCGACAGCTGGGGCCAGCTGCGCTTTCGAGACGACGAGATCGGCGGCGAGCCCGTGCGGGTGGCCTACCTCTGGGTGAGCGCCACCCCCACACCCACCTCGCCGGCCCTGGTGCAGGTGGCCGAAACCCTGGGCAAGCGCTCGCGCCTGGCCACCGAGATCATCAAGGGCGTGATGCTGCCGCAGTTCGTGATCTTGCCGCTGGCGGTGCTGCTGGTGTGGCTGGCGCTGGCGCGCGGCATCAAGCCGCTCAACGAGTTGCAACAGCGCATACGCCGCCGCGAGAGCCACGACCTGAGCCCGATCAACGAGCGCGAGGTGCCTGAAGAAGTGGCGCCCCTGGTGCGTGCGATCAACGACTTGCTGATGCGGCTGGACCGCAGCATCGGCACGCAGAAGCACTTTCTCGCCGACGCCGCCCACCAGCTGAAAACCCCGCTGGCTGGCCTGCGAACGCAGGCCGAGCTGGCGCAGCGCGAGATCGACGCCGGCGAGCGCAACCCGCAGGCGCTGAAAAAGTCGCTGCAGCAGATCGCGCGCTCCAGCCAGCGTGCGGCGCGCATGGTCAACCAGCTGCTCGCCATGGCGCGCGCCGAAGACGCCTCCCAGGCCCAGAGCCACCAGGACGTGAACCTCGCCCGCATTGCCACCGAAGCCGTGCGCGACTTCGTGCCACGCGCGCTGGAAAAACGCATCGACCTCGGCTACGAAGGCCCCAACACCGGCGAACGCCACCCACAAGGCCTGATGGTGCACGGCCAGCCGGTGCTGCTGCGCGAGCTGGTGCGCAACCTGGTCGACAACGCGCTGCAGTACACGCCCGAGGGCGGCACGGTGACCGTGCGCGTGGTCGACGACCCGTTTGGCCAAGTGGTGGTGCTGCAGGTCGAAGACTCGGGGCCGGGCATCCCGGCGGCCGAGCGCGACAAGGTGTTCCAGCCTTTCTACCGCGCGCTCGGCACCAACGTCGACGGCTCCGGCCTGGGTCTCGCCATCGTGCGCGAGATCGCGCAGCAGCACCATGCCGAGGTCACCCTGGAAGACGCCAACCTGCGCCACCGCACCGGCGTGCTGGTCGATCACGGCAGCGGGGCGTTCGGGCCGGGCGCCCGGTTCACCGTGCGCTTCCCGGCCGCGGTGGCCCAGACTCCCACACTCACTTGAAAACGTTCCGGATCTCACTCGCATGGCCTCCATACCCGACAAACCGAACCGCCGCACCTCAGGCAAGCGCACGCTCGACCTGGCACTGCAAGGCGGCGGCTCGCACGGCGCCTTCACCTGGGGCGTGCTCGACCGCCTGCTGCAAGACGAGCAGATCAGCTTCAACGGCATCTCGGGCACCAGCGCGGGCGCGTTGAACGCGGCCGTGATGGCCACCGGCTACCACCGCGGTCAACGCGAAGGCGCGCGCCAGGCGCTCAGCGACTTCTGGCACGACGTGAGCCGCTCGGGCTCGATCTTCTGCCCCGGCTCGGCGAGCAACACCCGCGCCCTGCACGACGGCCTGCAGCTCGACAAGCTGCCCGGCTACCAGTGGGTCAGCTCCTTCTTCCGCTCGTTCAGCCCGTATGAGTTCAACCCGCTCAACCTGAACCCCTTGCGCGACGTGTTGCGCCGCCACGTGGACGAAGCGGCCTTGCGCCGCAACCACCTCAAGCTCTTCGTCACCGCCACCAGCGTGACCACCGGGCAAGCGCGGGTGTTCACCGGCCGCGAGTTGTCGATCGATGCCTTGCTCGCTTCGGCCTGCCTGCCGCTGCTCTTTCAGGCGGTCGAGATCGACGGCGAGCCCTACTGGGATGGCGGCTACACCGGCAACCCCGCGATCTACCCGCTGATCTACAACACCGAGGCGCTCGACATCCTGCTGGTGCGCATCAACCCGCTGGTACGCGCGGGCACGCCGACAAGCAGCGAAGAAATCATGGACCGCCTGAGCGAGATCACCTTCAACGCGAGCCTGATGGGCGAGATGCGCGCCATCGCCTTCGTCTCGCGCCTGGTGCGCGAAGGCAAGCTCGAACCCGGCCGCTACAAAGACCTGCGCCTGCACATGGTGGCCGACGACGAGGGCCTCGCGCCGCTCGGTGCCAACTCCAAATTCGACACCGACCGCGCGTTTCTGGAGCGCCTGTTCGAGATGGGGCGCGGCGCCGCCGACGGGTGGCTGGCCCAGCACAAGGGCGACATCGGCGTGCGCGCCACCATCGACGTCGAAAGCGAATTCCTGAAGCCGCAGCGCCCGCCGCGGCGCAAAGCGTGAGCACGCCCGCACTCCCCCGCCCGAGCCTGGTCGCGCTGACCTGGCCGCTGTTCGCCGAGCTGGTGCTCGGCCTGGTGGTCGGCCTGGTGGGCTTGTGGCTGGCCTCGCGCATGTCGGACACCGCTTCGGGTGCGTTCGCCCTGTCCAACCATGTGCAGGCGTCGTTCTTCCTGCTGTTTCGCATCATCAGCATGGGCGTGAGCGTGGTCATCACGCAGAACCTGGGCGCGGGCAACCGCGCAGGCGCCGACGACACCGCACGCGCGTCGCTGGGCGCCAGCACCTGGCTCGGCCTCGGTGCGGGGCTCGCAGTGGCGGGGCTCGCCGGGCCTTTGTTGCGCCTGTTGAACGCGCCCGACAACGTGATGCCCCTGGCCGAGCCCTACCTGCAGGTGCTCTCCATCTCGCTGGCGCTCGATGCCTTCAACGCCAGCATGGGCGCGGTGATGCGCGCCCACATGCACACGCGCGACACGCTGCTCAACATGATCGCCATGCACAGCCTGCACCTCGCGATCTGCTGGCCGCTGATGGCCGGCATCGGCCCGCTGCCGGCGCTCGGCCTGGCCGGGTTTGCGGTGGCCGCGGCCATCAGCCGCGCTTTCGGCGTGGCCTTCCACCTGTGGCTGTGGCGCTGGCGGCTGCAGCTCGTGCCACATGCTCACGACTGGTGGCGCATGCGCTGGAAGAGCCTGGGCCCGGCCCTGCACATCGGCCTGCCCGGCGCGGCTGAAAACATCGCCTACCGGCTGGCGCTGATGGTCACCGTGGCCCTGGTCGCACGCATGGGCGCCGATGCGCTGGCGGTGCACAGCTACACCATGCAGGTGATGTATTTCATTCTGGTGTTCGGCCTGGCGGTGGGGTTTGCGAGCGAGATATTGGTGGGCCACTTGGTGGGTGCGCGCCAGCTGCACGAGGCGCACCGCCTGGTGCGCAAGAGCCTGCGCTGGGGGCTGCTCGTGTCGACCGGCGTGTCGCTCACCGCCGCGCTCACGGCACCGTGGACGCTGCAGCTCTTCACCCAAGACCCGCACATCATCCAGCAGGCGACCACCCTGCTGTGGATCACGGTGCTGCTGGAGCCCGGGCGCACCTTCAACCTGGTGGTGATCAACGCGCTGCGCGCCACCGGCGACGCGCGCTTCCCGGTGGTGGCCGGCGCGGCGTCGATGGTTTTCGTGATGGCGGGTGGCGCCTGGCTGCTGGGGGTCGTGTTCGACCTGGGTCTGGTGGGCGTCTGGATCGCCTACGCGGCCGACGAGTGGGTGCGCGGCCTGATCATGTGCGCACGCTGGTGGCGCCTGGGCTGGGTGCCGGCGGCGCGGGCCACGCACCGGCGGATCACGCGGCAGCGCGAGGGCCTGGCTTCACGCTACTGAATTCAACGTCGGCGCAGCAGCTCGAACACGCTCGCGTCGTCCATGCCCGCCAGCCCGTTCTCGCAGGCGCGGGCAAACAGCGCCGCGGCCTGCTCGCCCAGCGGTGTCGAGAAGCCGGCATGTTGCGCCATGCCGAGCGCGAGGTGGGTGTCCTTGTCGAGCAGGCTGGTGTGGGCGCGCGGCAGGTAGTCGCCGAGCAAGGCGCGGCGCATGCGGTCGCTGCCGATCCAGCTCTGGCCGCTGCTCTGCTCCATCACCGCCAGCGTGCGCGGCAGGTTCAGCCCCATGCGCTCGGCGAGCGCCAGCGCCTCGGCGGCAGCGGCCAGGTTGATGCCGGCCACCAGGTTGTTGACGAGCTTGGTGCGTGCGCCATCACCGGGGCGTTCGCTGATGTGGAACACCTTGGACGACAGCACTTCGACCAGCGCACGGTGTCTGTCGAGCACCGTGTTCGGGCAGGCCAGCATCAGGCTCATGCTGCCGTCACGCGCGCGCTCGGGGCCACCGGACATGGGAGCGTCGAGCCAATCGATTCCGCGTTGTGCCAGCCCTTCGATCAGGCGCTCGGTGTCGGCAGGCGCGATGGTCGGGCACAACATCACCAGCGCCCCGGGCGCGAGTGCAGCCACGGCACCATGCGTGCCGAACAGCACCGCTTGCGTTTGGGCCGCATCGACCACCGCCACGATCACCACGTCGCTCGATGAGGCGAGGCCGGTCGCGGTGGCGCAGGCCATCGCGCCGAGGCTGACGGCATGGGCTTCGCGCTGCGCGTCGATGTCGTGCACCGCCACCAGGTAGCCCTGCGACAACAAGCGAGCGGCCATCGCGCCACCCATGTTGCCCACGCCGATGATGCCGACCCTGGGAATGGGCCACACCGCAGGAATGGCCGGATCAGATGTACTCATGCCGCGCAGCTTACCGCTGCATGTAGCCCCGGCTCTTGGAGATCGACATCAAGATGCCCAGGCCCAAGCCGAGCGTGACCATGGCGGTGCCGCCATAGCTGATGAAGGGCAGCGGCACCCCCACCACCGGCAAGATGCCGCTCACCATGCCCATGTTGACGAAGGCATAGGTGAAGAAGCTCAGCGTGATGGCGCCGGCCAGCAGGCGCGAGAACAGCGTGGGCGCTTCGGCCGCGATCATCAGGCCGCGGTAGATCAGGAAGATGAAGCCCGTCAGCAGCGCCAGGCAGCCCATCAGGCCGAACTCTTCGGAGAAGGCGGCAAAGATGAAGTCGGTGGTGCGCTCGGGGATGAACTCCAGGTGCGTCTGCGTGCCCTTCAGCCAGCCCTTGCCCGTGATCCCTCCCGAGCCCACGGCAATGGTCGCTTGAATGATGTGGTAGCCCGCTCCCAGCGGATCCTGCGAGGGATCAAGCAGGGTAAG
>JACMKJ010000142.1 GCA_014380155.1 Rhizobacter sp.
CCGTGTCGGCACAAAGTGGGGCGCCAACGCCTGAAGCAGCGGCAAGCCCAGTGAGCCTGCGGCAGGTCTTTGATGCTGCCTGGGCTCGCCAGCCCGATGCCATGGCCCTGCAGGCGCGACGTAGCGCCGCGCGCGCCCAGCAAAGGGCCGCGCAGGCCTGGACGCCGCAGGCGGCATCGCTGGAGGTCTCGAACAAGACCGACCGCCTGAACCGCAACCAGGGCGTGCGCGAACTTGAGGTCGGCGTGGCCGTGCCGCTGTGGCTGCCCGGTGAGCGCAGCCGCAGTGCGGCGCTGGCCGATGCGGAAGGCGCGGCCGTCGAGAGCCGGGTCACTGCCGCGCAATTGCGCGTCGCGGCCACCGTCCGCGAAGCCTGGTGGCAATGGCAGCGCGCCCGCATTGACGTCGACACCGCCCGCGCCCAACTCGACAACACCCGGCGTATCGCGGCCGACGTGGCCCGCAGAACGAAGGCCGGCGAACTGGCCCGCGCCGATCAGCACCAGGCCGACGGCGCAGTGGCCGGTGCCGAAGCCAGCACCGCCCAGGCCGAGGCCAGCCTCGCGGCGACCCAGCAGCAACTGCGTGCGCTCGCAGGGGCGATGCCCACATCGGTTGACTCGGCCACTGGCTCGGCGGAGCCCGAGCCCGGCATGGCCGCGGCTGACGTGGAAGTACATGCCGCGCTGCAGGAGCTGAGAGATCGCGCTGCCATTGCCGAACGAACCGCCGCGCTGGCCGCCACGCAGTCACGCGCCAACCCGGAGCTGATGCTGGCCACCACGCGCGACCGCGGTGGCTTCGGTGAAGCGTCCCAGCAAACCATCACGCTGGGCGTCCGCATCCCCTTCGGCGGGGGCCCGCGCCACGACGCACGGACCGCCAACGCGCGCGCTGAAGCCACAGAGGTCCAGGCCCGGTTGGCCCTGGAGCGCGAACGTCTGGCCGCGGAACGCGAAGCCGCACGCTTGCGGGTGGAGTCGTTCCGCGCCCAGCTGGCCGCCGTCGAGCGGCGCGCCCAGCTCGCCCGCGAGTCACGCGGCTTCTTTGACAAGTCCTTCCGATTGGGCGAGACCGATCTGCCGACTCGCCTGCGCATCGAAGCCGAGGCTGCCGAGGCCGAGCGCCAGGCGGCGGCCACGCGCATCGAACTCGCAGCAGCGATCTCCGCTTGGCGGCAAGCCCTCGGCTTGCTGCCGCAGTGAAGCCCCGGTGACACCTCAACGACGCCACGCGTCGAACTCTTCAGGACTCCGTCAATGAATCTCCCACGCACATCCGCAGCACTGCTTGTTGCGGCCATCCTCCTCGCCCCGGCCACCTGGGCCAGCGAAGGTCATGACCACGGCGAAGCACCCGCGGCCGTCGGCCAGGCGCTGCCGCGCTTCACTGCCGAATCCGAGCTCTTCGAACTCGTCGGCGTGCTCAGCGGCAAGCAGATCACGCTCTACCTCGACCGCTTTGGTGACAACAGTCCGGTACGAGACGCACAGATCGAACTCGAGATCGGCGGTGCGAAGTTCAAGGCCGAAAAGCAGGGTGACGACGAGTACGAGGTCGTGCTGCCCGAGGCACCCAAAGAAGGTGTGCTGCCCGTCACTGCCACGGTCACCGACGGCAACGACTCCGACCTGCTGGTCGGCGAACTCGACATCCACGAGGCAGCGCACAGCGACGAAGGCGCACAGGCCTTCCCATGGACAAGGTACGCCAGGTGGGGTGCTGCCGGCATAGCCGTCCTGGCGGTGCTTATTTGGGGCGGGCGTCGACTCGTGGGTGCTCGCAGCGTCCGTGCAGGAGGCGCAGCATGAAGCGCACCTTGATGGCCGCCGCCTTGGGACTGTGGGTGTCCCTGGCCAGCTTGACCGCAGTCCATGCCAGCGAAGGCCATGACCACGGCGACGCCCCCGCGGCGCCCAGTGCCAACGGGCCGCAGCGCAAGCCCAACGGCAGCGTCTTCCTGCCCAAGCCCGCGCAACGGCAACTGGGCGTGCGCACCGTCGTCACCGAGGCAGCCGATCTACCGCGAACGGTTGAACTGGGCGCCAAGGTGCTGATGGACCCGAATGCCGGCGGCAAGGTGCAGCCGCTGAACGCGGGCCGCATCGAGCCGGGGCCCCGTGGCCTGCCCAACCCAGGGCAGGCGGTGCGCAAGGGTGAAGTGCTGGCCTATGTCGTGCCGTCGGCAGCGCCGATCGAACGCTCCAACCAGGCCGCGCAACTGGCCGAACTGCGTGCCGCCAAGGCGCTGGCCGACAAGCGCATCGCGCGCCTGCAGGAGCTGGCCGACACCGTGCCGCGCAAGGAGATCGAAGCCGCCGAAAGCGAGGCCGCCAGCCTGGCGGCGCGCATCGCGGCCGTCGGTGGTGGCTTGTCCAACCGTGAGGCGCTGTTGGCGCCGGTCTCGGGTGTGATCGCTTCGGCCCACGTGGTGGCTGGGCAGGTGGTCGATGCACGCGAGCTGATCTTCGAGATCGTCGACCCCTCGCGGCTGCGCATCGAGGCGCTGACCTTCGATGCCGCGCTGGCGTCCAACATCGGCGGCGCGACTGTTGCCCTCGGAGGCCAGCGTGTGCCGCTGGTCTTCGTCGGTGCCTCGCGCAGCCTGCGCGAGCAGGCACTGCCCTTGGCCTTCCGCGCCCAGGGCGCTGCGCTCAACCAGCTGGCGGTCGGCCAACCGGTGCGTGTGTTCGTGCAGACCCAGGACAAGGTGAAGGGCATCTCCGTCCCTGTCGCATCGCTGATGAAGAACCCCGCCAACCAGACCGTTGTCTGGGTCAAGACTGCAGCGGAGCGTTTCGAGCCACGCGCCGTGACGACCGAGCCGCTGGACGGTGTGAGCGTCGCCGTCACCTCGGGCTTGAAGCCGGGTGACCGTGTGGCGACACAAGGCGCCACTCTGATCAACCAGGTGCGCTGACATGTTCAAGTGGCTACTCGACAACAGCCTCGCCAACCGGCTGCTGGTGATCATCGCCAGCGTGGTGCTGATGGCCTACGGCGCGTTCACGCTGTCACGCACGCCGGTGGACGTGTTCCCCGACCTCAACAAGCCCACCGTCACGATCATGACCGAGGCGGGCGGCATGGCCGCCGAAGAGGTGGAGCAGCTCATCGCCGCGCCCCTGGAGACGACCATGAGCGGCCTGCCCGGCGTGGAGTCGGTGCGCTCCACCTCGTCGGCCGGCCTGTCCTTTCTCTACGTCACCTTCGACTGGAGCACCGACATCTTCCGCGCCCGGCAACTGGTGTCGGAGCGGCTGTCGTCCATGGAGGAAGGCATCGCCGAGGGCGTGGTGCCGCGCATGGGGCCGATCAGCTCGATCATGGGCGAGATCATGCAGATCGCCATTCCAGTCGATCCGCAGAAGATCAGCCCGATGGCCGTGCGCGAGTACGCCGACTGGGTGTTGCGGCCCCGGTTGCTGTCGGTAGCCGGCGTCGCGCAGGTGATCCCAATCGGCGGCGAGGTGAGGCAGTTCCAGGTGCAACCCAACACCACACGCATGGCCGATTTGGGCATCACGCATGACCAGCTTGAAGGCGCGCTGAAAGGTTATTCGTCCAACACCTCGGGCGGCTTTCTCGAACTGAATGGTCGTGAGTACCTGATTCGCAATCTCGGACGAACATCGCGCCTCGATGACCTGAACCACTTAGCGCTGACTGCAAGGAACGGCCAACCCATCCTGCTGCGCCAGATCGCCGAAGTCACCTTCGCGGCGGCACTCAAGCGCGGCGACGCCGGCTTCGAAGGCAAGCCGGCGGTGATCCTCGGCATCCAGAAGCAGCCCACCGCCGACACCATCGCGCTCACGAAATCCATTGAAGAGGCGCTGGTGGGGCTGAAGGCTTCGTTGCCGCCTGGCATGGAGACACCGCGAGTGACGTTTCGCCAGGCCAGCTTCATCGAAGCCTCGATCACCACGCTGCAGGGCAAGCTGATCGGTGCCTCGGTCTTCGTCGCGGTGATCCTGTTCTTCTTCCTCGGCACATTGCGCCCGACCGTGATCGCGTTGACGGCGATTCCGGTGTCGATCTTCATCACCGCGCTGGTCTTCAAGTATTTCGGGCTGTCGATCAACACCATGACGCTCGGTGGCCTGGCCATCGCCATCGGCGGGCTGGTCGACGATGCGGTGGTCGGCGTCGAGAACGTGCTGCGGCGGCTGAAAGCCGACCGGGCCAACCACCCGCAAAACCGATTGCACCCAGTCGAGCTCGTCGCGCACGCCACGATGGAAGTCCGCTCGGCCATTCTTTATGCGACGGTCATCATCGTGCTGGTCTTCATTCCACTGTTCGCACTGCCCGGCCTGGAAGGCAAGCTGTTCGCGCCGCTGGGCATTGCGTTCATCGTGTCGACGCTCGCGTCTTTGATCGTGTCGGTGACGGTCACGCCCGTGCTCAGCTTCTACCTGCTGCCGCGCATGAAGAACCTGGACCATGGCGATACGAAAGTGCTGGCCTGGTTGAAATTGCGGTACCGCAGCAGCCTGCAAGCTGTGCTCGACAAGCCCAAGGCCGCCATGGTGGCCGCCGGCGCAGCGGTGCTGGTGGCCGCTGTCGCCGTGCCCTTCTTCCCCACCACCTTCTTGCCGCCTTTCAACGAAGGCACGCTGCTGATCGGTCTGCGGCTGAACCCCGGTGTCACCTTGACCGAGTCGTCGGCCTTGGCACGCCAGGCCGAGGTGCTGATCAAGCTGGTGCCGGAAGTGACACACGTCGGGCGGCGCAGTGGCCGCGCGGAGCTGGACGAGCATGCCGAGGGCGTGCACGTGAGCGAGCTCGACGTGGGCCTGAAACCCACGGCCGAACTCACACGCAGCATGGACGACATCAAGGCCGACATCCGCGCGCGCCTGGTCAACCTGCCCGCCGCGCTGGAGATCGGCCAGCCCATCTCGCACCGCATCGACCACATGCTCTCGGGCGTGCGCTCGCAGATCGCCATCAAGATCTTCGGCGACGACCTCGACACCTTGCGCGGGCAGGCGGACGCGCTGCGGGCGAGGCTCGCCGGCATCGCCGGCCTCGCAGACCTGGAGATCGAGAAGCAG
>JACMKJ010000143.1 GCA_014380155.1 Rhizobacter sp.
CGCGCCGCCCAAGCCGTCACCCGCCGAAGAGCTGGCCGCGCATGTGCGCGCCGCGCGCACGGCCGGCTACCAAGACGGTTACCGCGACGGCCTCGTGGCACTCGAAGGTTTCAAACAAAGTTTTGCCGCGCAGATCACCGCCCAGGTGGGCGCGCTGATGCAGTCCTACAACCAGCAGCTCGACGACCTGCAGCAAGACATGGCGCGCGCGCTGGCCGTCTCGGCCACCCACCTCGCACGCCAGATCGTGCGCAGCGAGCTGGTGCAGCGCCCCGAGCTGGTGGCGACCGTGGCGCAGGAAGCGGTCGACACGCTGCTGCTCAGCGCCCACCACATCACATTGCGTGTGCACCCCGACGACCATGCCCTGGTGGCGCAAGGCGCGGCCGACGTGCTGGCCGCGCGCGGCACGCGTTTGTTGTCAGACGGCGCGGTCACACGCGGTGGCTGCGTGGTCGAGTCCGACATCGGCGTGATCGATGCGAGCCTGGAGGCACGCTGGCGTCGCGCCGCAGCTTCACTGGGCATCGACGAGCGCTGGAACGGCGGCCCCGTGCCCGATGACGACGACGAGGCGAGCGACACATGATCACTTCGCCGCACGAGAAACAGGCCCTCGCCACTGCCGAAAAGTGGCAACGCTACCTGGCCGACATGCAGACTTTTGCGGCCGAGCCAGTGGCACTCGAGACACAAGGCACCCTGGTGCGTGTCGCCGGCCTGGTGTTAGAGGCCGCGGGCATCCGCGTGCCGGTGGGCTCGGTGTGTCAGATCCACATGGACGACCACCGGGTCGACGGCCAACCGCCGGTGCTCGCCGAGGTGGTGGGTTTTTCGGGCGACCGCGCCTACCTCATGCCCACCAGCGACGTGCAAGGCCTGGCCAGTGGCGCCCGCGTGGTGCCACGCCCGTCACCCATCGTGCCGATGCAGCTGGGTGCCGCCTACCACCCTTGGCGCCGTGGTGAAGACCGCACGCAGCACTTGCCGGTGGGCGATGGCCTGCTCGGGCGCGTGATCGACTCGCACGGCCACCCGATCGACCGCAAGGGCCCGCTGGTGCACGTGCACAAGGAGCCGCTGATTCGCCGCCCCATCAATGCGATGGACCGCGACCCCATTCGACAGCCGCTGGACACCGGCGTGCGCGCCATCAACGCCATGCTCACCGTGGGCCGTGGCCAGCGGATCGGCCTGTTTGCCGGCACCGGCGTTGGCAAATCGGTGCTGCTGGGCATGATGGCCCGCTACACCGCGGCCGACGTGATCGTGGTCGGGCTGATCGGCGAGCGTGGCCGTGAAGTGAAAGAGTTCATCGAAGACATCCTGGGCGAAGAAGGCATTCGCCGCTCGGTGGTGGTGGCGGCTCCGGCTGACGCGCCGCCGCTCACCCGCATGCAGGGCGCCAATTACGCCACCGCGATTGCCGAACACTTTCGTGACCGTGGCCAGCACGTGCTGCTGCTGATGGATTCGCTCACGCGTTACGCAATGGCCCAGCGCGAGATCGCACTCGCCATCGGCGAGCCGCCGGCCACCAAGGGCTACCCGCCGAGCTGCTTTGCCAAGCTGCCGCAGCTGGTGGAGCGCAGTGGCAACGGCATCCATGGCGTGGGCTCGATCACCGCCTTCTACACCGTGCTGAGTGAAGGTGACGACCAGCAAGACCCGATCGCCGATGCGGCGCGCGGCATTCTTGACGGCCACATCGTGCTCAGCCGCGAGCTGGCCGAGGCCGGCCACTACCCGGCCATCGACATCGAACGTTCGATCTCGCGGGTGATGAACAACGTGAGCCCGCCAGAGCACATCGACGCTGCGCGGCGCTTCCGCCAGCTGCACGCCAAGCACAACAAGGCGCGCGACCTGATCCAGCTCGGCGCCTACACGCCCGGCCACGACAACGAGCTCGACACCGCCGTGCGCCTGCACCCGCAGATGACTGAGCTGCTTCAGCAAGACATGCACAAACCGGCTTCCTTGCCCCAGAGCCTGCGCGAGTTGCGCAGCTTGGTGAGCGGCTGATGTTTCCTCAAGGACCTGAATCATGAGCAACCACAATCCTTCACTCGACCCCCTCATGGCCCTGCTGGGCCAGGCCGAACGCGAGCGCGACGAAACGCTGGCCGCCATGCAGCGCGCCAACGAAGCGCACCTGGCCGCACAGTCGCAAGCTGACCAGCTGGTGGCCTACCGCGTCGAATATGAAGGTCGCTTTCGCGAGCAGTTCAGCCGCAAGAGCTCGATCGACATCTTGCAGTGTTACCAGGGCTTCAGCGCCCGCCTGGGCCAGGCCATCGACCAGCAGAAGCAGATCGCCGCGCACGCCGCGCTGCGGCTCGAACAAGCACGCGAAGCTGTGCGTGACCAGGAGATGCGTGTCGCCTCGGTGCGCAAACTGCTCGAGCGCCGCCTGCACGAGCTGCGCCAGGTGGCCGAGCGCCGCGACCAGAAGCAGACCGACGAGTTCGCCTCGCGCGCCGCTTGGAGCCAGCTGCAGCAGCGCCCCTTGTCGCCCGCCGTCTGATTGAGCTCCCTCATCCGATTCGCCTCACACGCCTCGCCATGACCTCTGCCATCTCGTCATTCACCGCCCCTGTCGCACCACAGCCGCAGTCGATGCAGGCAGCCGCCACGCCGCCCGACAACGGTTTTGCCCGCATGCTCAGCCAGCGCCAGGCGATGGCGCACGACACGGCGACGACCCCACCACTCAAATCGGCCGAGCCGGCCGCCGAGCCGAGCGCTCCGCAAGCCAACACCCGCCGGGCCGATGCCCGCCGCGCCGAGGCCCCCGCGCGGCCGCCCGCCGAGCGTCAGGCCACGGCCGACAAGGCCAAGCCCGGTCCCACCGAGCCCAGCCACGAGGCCGAAGCCGCAGCG
>JACMKJ010000144.1 GCA_014380155.1 Rhizobacter sp.
CGCCAGCGTCTGGCGGCCGACGCGGCGCTGCGCAGCGTCTTGCCGCTCCTGTTCCTGGCGCCGGTGATGGCGCTGATGGCGTGGTGGCTGGCCTCTTTGACCTTGGCGCCGCTGCGCCGCGTGGTGGCCGAGGTGCGCTCGCGCGACGAGCAGCTATTGCAGCCCCTCACCGAGCAGGGTCTGCCCGATGACGTTTCGCCCCTGGTCAGCGCGCTCAACGGCCTGCTGCAGCGCCTGGGCCAGACGCTGGAGACGCAGCGCGCTTTTCTCTCTGACGCCGCGCATGAGCTGCGCTCGCCGTTGACCGCGCTCAAGCTGCAGATCGGCTCGCTCAAACGGGCGCCCGACGACGCGGCTCGAGGCGACGCCATCGCGGCCTTGTCCGATGGCATCGACCGCGCGGCCCGCATCGTCGAACAACTGCTGACCCTGGCTCGCAGCGAGCCGGGTGCGCAACCGGCGACGCTCGAGCCGCTCAACCTGAGCGAGGTGGTGCGCCAGGCCGTGGCCGAGACCGTGCCGTATGCACTGTCCCGTGGCAGTGAGTTTGTGCTGCACGCCGACGCGCCAGTGAGCGTGAATGGCGACAAACTGGGCCTGGCCGTGCTGGTGCGCAACCTCGCTGACAACGCGGTGCGTTATGCCCCCAAGGGCTCGCGCGTCGAGCTGCGTGTGTTCAGCGACGCGGGTGTGCCTACTCTGCAGGTCGACGACACCGGCCCCGGCATCCCGCCCGCTGAACGCGAGCGGGTGTTCGACCGCTTCTACCGCCGCGCGGCCGGTGGTGAAGAGGGCAGCGGCCTGGGCCTGGCCATCGTCAAGAGCGTGGCCGAGCGACACGGCGCGGCGGTGGTGCTGGGGGATTCGCCGTTGGGCGGTTTGCGGGTGACGGTGCGCTTCGCCTGAGCCAAAGCTTGCGAGGTCGGCTCAGCATGCGGCTCCCTTGACCATGTTGCGCGCGATTCCCCGCTGCTGGGTTTCATTTGACGGGCTCTGCCGCCTGCCGCAGCTGAGCACCGAGCGCGCCGAAGCGCTTGCGGTACTGCGCCGGCGTGAGTGTGACCTTGCGGCGGAACAGGCGGCCGAAGAAGCTGGTGTCCTGGTAGCCGACCTCGAAGGCGATGGCCTCCACCGGCATGTCGCTCGATTCGAGCATCTGCTTGGCTTCTTCGAGCCGCAGGGTGTGGATGTATTCCAGCGGTGGCATGCCAGTGGCTTGTGTGAAGCGGCGCTTGAAGCTGCGCTCGGGCAGGCCCGAGAGCGCCACCATCTGCGCCACTGGCGACTCCACGCGGTAGTTGGAGGCGGCCCACAGCTGGCAGCGGGCGATCAGCTCGTCGGCCGCGCGCGGGCCGCGGCTGAGCGAGGCATAGGCCTGCGCGCTGGTGCTGTTGAGGTCGAGCAGGTTGATGCGCGCCACCTGCATCGCGTCTTCGGGTGATGCAAAGCGCGCGATCAATGCCAGCACCAGCATGTGCCAGGCCACGCCGCTGCCGGCCATGATGATGCGCTGGCCGGTGCCGGCCACCACCAGGCCGCGCTCGGCGTGCCAGCGGGTACGTGGGTACTCCTGCGCGAGCGTGTCGCAGTAGGCCCAGTGCGAGGTGGCGTCGTGGCCGTCGAGCAGGCCGGTGCGCGCCAGCAGCAGCGCACCCGAGCAGGCCGAGGCGAGCGTGCCGCCCGCATCGAACACGCCGCGCAGCCAGGCGACTTCTTGTTCGTAGACACCATCGAGCGGTGTGCCGGGCGGGATCATCAGGTCGGTGACCACCGCCACGTCGGGCCGGGGGCAGTCGGCAAAGCTCGCATCGGGCGTGATGCGCACGCCGTTGCCGCCTGCGAAGGGCTGGCCGTCGGCGGTCACCACCAGCGGGCGAAAGGGCGAGGGCGTTTCAGGCCCGCCGTGCAGCATCTGCCAGTCGCGCCGGGTGCTGTTGAGGGCGTCGTAGAAGCCGTAAAGGGTGGCCGCGCTGACGGCGGGTGTGCCCAGCAGGGCCACGGTGATGGGGGCGTTGTGAAAGCTCATCAGGAAACCTCTGTGCTTCGCACTCCGGTATTCGCACTTGGGGCGGCCCGGCGTGCTCATGGCATGTTTGGCCGGGTTTTGGCGCGATCGACTCTAGTTTGAATTCGGCTGCCGCACCACCATTCAGCTCCTCGACACCGTACGTCGCTGATTCAAGCTTTTCTCAAGGACCCTCATGAACATGATCGATTCCACCGGCCACCAGGTCTCCGGTGCCACCCCCCACAGCCTCGCCGCCTACGACCAGGCGGCGCGCGAGCTGCTGTGTATGGTCGACGACCCGGCCGCCAGCGTGGCGCGCGCCGTCGAAGCCAGCCCCGAGATGACGATGGCGCATGTGCTGCAAGCCTGGCTTCACCTGCTGGGCACCGAGCCCGAAGGCATTGCCGTGGCGCGCGCCGCCTGCGAGGCCGCCGGTGGTTTGCCGGCCGATGACCGCGAGCGGCGTCACCTCGCAGCCGCGCAGGCCCTGGTGCAAGGCCGTTGGCGCGAAGCCTCGCAGCGCCTCGAAGACCTGAGCCTTCGCTACCCACTCGACACACTGGCGCTGCAGGCCGGCCACCAGGTCGACTTCTTCCGCGGTGACAGCCGCATGCTGCGCGACCGCATCGCCCGCGTGCTGCCCGCCTGGGACGCCTCCATCCCCGGCTGGCACGCCGTGCTCGGCATGCATGCCTTTGGCCTGGAAGAAAACGCTGACTACGCGCAGGCTGAATCGCAAGGCCGGCGCAGCGTCGAGCTGGAGCCGCGCGACAGCTGGGGCTGGCACGCCGTGGCCCATGTGCACGAGATGCGCAACCAGCCGCGCGACGGCATCGCCTGGCTGCAAACCAACAGTGCGACGTGGTCGCAGGGCAGCTTCCTCGCCACCCACAACTGGTGGCACCTGACCTTGTGCCACCTGGAGCTCGACGACCACGCGCAGGTGCTGAAGCTTTACGACCAGGCGATCGGCGGCACCGGTTCGTCGGTGGTGATGGATATGATCGACGCGAGCGCCATGCTGTGGCGCCTGCACCTGCGCGGTGTCGACGTGGGCGAGCGTTGGCAGCCGCTGGCCGACCGCTGGCAGCCGCTGGCGCGTGCGGGCAACTATGCGTTCAACGACTTCCACGCCATGCTGGCCTTCGTGGGCGCCGACCGCAACGCAGCCCAGCAGGCGGTGTTCGAGTCGCAGCAACGGGTGATGCAGAGCGAGGTCGACAACGCGCTCTTCACCCGCGAGGTGGGTCACCCTGCGGCGCGTGCGGTGCAGGCCTTTGGCCAGGGCGACTTCAGCACGGCCGTCACCCTGTTGCGCGCCATACGCCACCAGGCACACCGTTTCGGTGGCAGCCATGCGCAGCGTGACCTGATCGACCTCACGCTGATCGAGGCGGCGCGTCGCGACGGTCAAGGGCTGCTGGCCGATGCGCTGCAACGCGAGCGCGTCGAGCGGCTGCAGTGAGGTGGAACGCAGCCAGCAG
>JACMKJ010000145.1 GCA_014380155.1 Rhizobacter sp.
ACTGCGCTGCACGGCGCGCAAGCGCTCGCGGCCGGCGCGCAGGGTGTCGATCCAGCCCCATTGGGCGAAGCGCCGCACCAGCGACTGCCGCGCGCTGGGCGCTGGTGCATTCGCAGCAGCCGACGGCCCTTGCACCCACTCTGCCTGGGCGTAGTCCGACTGCTGCGGCGCGGGCAGCGGGCCCACCTCGCGCAGCTTGCGCGCGATCACCAGCATGTAGACCTCGTGGCTGTTGCACAGGTTGACGCGCCGCTTCACCTCCATCGGGTTGGCCACCTTCCACCAGTGCAGGCGGTCACCCTTCATCGCAAACCACAGGCCGCGCAGCTCGAAGCCGTTTTGCGCCTGGTAGAGGTTGAAGAAGAGTTCGGGCGAGAACTGGTAGAAGCCGTGACCCGAGAGGTTGTTGGCCGGCAGCGAATGGAAGATGTGGCCGCCCACGCGGCACAGGTCCACACAGTTGCGCCAGGCCACGGGGAAGTTGAAGACGTGTTCCAGGCAGCCGAAGTCGAGCACGGTGTCGTACTGGCCCAACTGCTTGGCACCCGAAGGCCAAGGCAGGTTCATGTCGTGGAGGTGGGTCGCGTTTTCGTAGGCCGATGCGTCGACCGACTCAGCAACACTGACCTGCAGCCACTGCTGCATCAAGGGCTCGAAGTAGCGCGGTTGACCCGATGGCAGCGAGGGTTCATTCAGCACCGGCAGGCCACGCAAACGGCGGTGTGCTTCGAGCTCGAAAGGCTCGATGAAGAGCGCCTGCCGCCCGATCGCCAGCGTGCGCTCGAAGCTCACGCCCAGGTCTTGCGCATGGGCCAGCAGGTTGAGGTTGTGGATGTCGATGCCCACCCGGAGTTCCTTCGGTTCAGCGGCGGGTGAGCAGCATGCCGCCCACCGCCACCACGATCACGATCAACTCGACGCCGAGCGCCACCCAGGCCAAGCCACTCGCACCCGCTGCACCACCCCAGGTGGCCGCGCCGATCACGCCGGCGATGCCACCCACCACCACGCAGGCGCGGTAGGCGGTGTCGTAGCGGCCGCTGCCGAGCATCCAATAGCCGATGAACTTCCAGCCGAGCAGCAGCGGCAGCAGGCCACCCAGGATCAGCATGGCAGCGCGCAGATCGGGCAGGTCGATGCCACCCGCGTTGGGCAGCAGCAGCGGCTCGATCGCCTGCCACATCAGCACGCCCAGCGCGAACAGGAGCGCACCGACGAGCACGCCGCCGACGCTCCACGCCGCCGCATACCGCAAGGCCGCAGAGGCACTGGTCTTGAACAAGGTGACGATGCGCGGGTAGACCACCGCAAACACCGGCTCAGCGGCGTTGAGCACGGCGCGCACGAATCGGTCGGCCATGAAATAGGTGCCGAGGTCGGCCTTGCTCATCTGCAGCGACGCAGCGGCAGGCAAGGCAAACGAATACGCCGCACCGGCGATGGAGACCGGCATCATGGTCCAGCCCAGACGCAGGCCCTCGCCCATCACGGGCCTCGACCACAAGGCTTGAGTTCGCGCTTCGGCCAGGTCACGACGCAACCAGCGCCAGCCCACCCAGGCCAGCAGCGTGGAGGCCGCGAATTGCATCAGCAGGTAGCTCAACACGCTGTTCGCAAACGCCCAGCAGGCTGCGATCAACACCGCATACACGACCAGCTCGACACGCGCCCAACGGTTGAGTTGCTGCGTGGCCTGCAGGTACCAGGTGGCCGGCCAGCCAAAGACACAAGCGAGCGCGGCGATGGTGAGCGTGTCCACCAGCGTGTGGCCAGCCTGCCCTGCAACCTGCACTGCCAGCACCGACAACAACACCGCCGGCACACACAACGCGCAACGCGCGGTGAACACCTGCTGCGCGATCTGCCAGCGACGCGGTGCATCCGCTGTCACCGCCAGGCGTGTGGCAGCGGCCAGAAAGCCGCCCTCCACGACCATCGACAAGAGGCTCGCCCACACCAGCACGAAGCTCAGGCGGCCGAATTCCTGCGATCCGAGGCGCGAGGCCATCAGCGGCAATACGAGCAAGGGCAGCAGCAGGCGCACCGCGGCCGCGGCGTACACCGCCGGCAGGGAATGCAGAAGCCGCGGCTGCGCCGTCATGCCTTGTCGCGCTTGACCAAGAGGCGAGCGGTGTAATCCACACGGTGCAAGAACACCGGCTCCGCGCTGTTCGCAAAGTACTCGTCGACCGCTTGCTTCGCACCTTGCCAATGGCCGTAGTCGTCGATGATCAGCAGGCCGTTGCGCGACAGCAGCGGGTACAGGTGATTCAGCTCGTGGCGAGTCGACTCGTACCAGTCGGTGTCCAGGCGCAGCAGGGCAATCTGCGTGGGCAAGGTGCCGGGGATGGTGTCTTCGACCTTGCCCTTGACGTAGTGGATGCGCTCGGCCGGGTAGCCTGTGGATGCGAGGTTGGCCTGCACGTCTTCGAAGCTCGCCACGGCCCACAGCGCGTGGTCGCGGCTGGTGCGCTCGAGCTGGGTTTGCGCCGACTCGCCGCTCAAGGCGCGGTCGGCCTCGGTGGGCTCGCTCATGCCCTCGAAGGTGTCGTAGAGGTAGAGGTGGCGCGAGGTGTCGCCACGCGCCATCAGCGCCAGCGCCACGGCCATCATGCTGCCGCCGCGCCACACGCCGCATTCGACGATGTCACCCGCAATGCGGTGCTTGACGATGTGGTCGACGGCCCCCAGCAGGCTGGCGCGGCGCTCCAGGCTGGTCATGGTGAAAGGGTCGACGCGGGCCACGATCTCGCGGTCGGCAGGTGACAGGTCGGCCAGGGCCTCGGCGTGGCGGTCGGCCGTGCGGCCCAGTTCCCAGCCAGCGCTGGCAAGCGCGGCCTTGACGATTTTTTTCATGCGTGAATGAGTTGCGCAGCCCTGTATCGGCCGGTCTGCGATTGTCGCACCCGCTGGAGGCCTATCGGGCGCCGTAAGCCTGCCCGGCCTCGGCCAGCAGGCGGTCCCAGCGCAAGGCCTGCTGGGCCCGGTTGAAGGCCTCGGCCACTGCGGACCGGTGGGCATCGAGAAACGCCAGACACTTCACCACCGAGGCCGCGCTGCGATCCTTCAGCAACAAGCCTTCGAGGCCGTGCCGGCGCATGAAGGCACCCAGGTCACCCACGTCGCTGCAGATGAAGAGCCGGCCGTGGCTGAGCAGCGCGTACATGGCCCCCGATTGCGAAGCCCGCTGGTAGGGCAGCAGGAACACCGCGTCCTGGCCCAGCAAGCCCAGCAGCTGAGCCGGGTCCAGGTACCCGTCGTGGATGGCGACGCCCCGGCCGGCCAACTCCTGGCGCAGGCCCTGTAGCTCAGCGGCCCAGGCGCCGTAGACCGCCAGTGACAGCCCACGCTGGCGAACCGCTTCGGACTGCGCCAGCTCGCCAAACAACTCCACACCCTTGTAGGGCTTGACCGTGCTCCAGAACACCAGGGAACGCAACGGTGCGTGGGCCGTGTAGGGGACAACACACGCCTGCGGCACCACCGGCAACAAGCCATGCTGCAACACGCTCGACTTGGCGCGAAACGCATCACCGTACCGATGCATGAAGTCATCACGGGTCGCGTCGCTCACGAAGACCAGCGCCCGCGCCAGACGCGCCAGGCGCAGCGTGGGGCCGTGCTGCAGTTGCGCGAAACCATGCGGCACGGCGTTGTGCACCGTGAACACGAACTGGCGGCGCAGCAGCGCTAGCACCAGCCACTCGACCGGCCAAAAGCCGCTGAACTGCAGGTTGACGGTGTCGTAGCGGCGTGCGTGCCACAGCAGCGTGGCCAGCTGCATCACGTAGGCAACAGCCCCTCGCCAGCGGCTGGTCACGGTGCTGGAGATGGCCCGCGCCCTCACCACCACACCCGGCAGAGCGCGCATGGCCTCGAGAAACTCGCCGTTGTAGCGGGTGGTCGAGCCGTAGAAGTCGACCCCTTGCCCGCGCTCCGCCAGGGCCTTCACCAGCTGAAAGTCGTAGGGCAGGATGAACGAGCCCGGGTCGACGATGGCGATGCGATCGGTCAAGACAGAGGCGTTCAGTGAGCGAACCAGAAGCTGCGCTTCAAGCGGTAGGCCGGCTGGCAGCCACGCTCGCCGATGTCTTGCGCCGGGTTGCCGCCGACCATGCGGCCGGGGGGCACGCTCTTGGTGACCACCGCGCCCGCCATCACCACCGAGCCCGCGCCCAGGTGCACGCCGGGCATGATCATCGCGCCGGCGAACACCACGGCGTGGTCGTCGATCTGCACCGCTGCGGCCTTGGTCGCGAAGCTCGGGTCATGCGGATCGTGGCCCATGGTGTAGATGCGCACGTCATGGGCGATCGAGACCTGGCGGCCGATGGAGATGCCACCGCGGTTGTCGAGGTAGACACCACGGTTGATGAGCGAGCCTTCCCCCACGCTCAAGCGGCCGACGTGAAAAAAGCGGATGCCGCCTTGCAGCGTGGCACAGCGATCAACCTCGAACCGGCACAGCTTGTAGAGCACCGGCCGCAGCCAGAAGGGCAGCAGACCGTGCAGCGTGTTGATCAGCGCCAGGGCAATGAAGTAGAGCTGATCGGCTGCATGTCTCATGGGGCGACGATTCTAGGTGGGCGCCACCTACAATTCGCCTTTCGCCTCTCAAGACAAGACCGCCCGCCATGGAACAAGACGACAACCAGCTCATCGCCGAACGCCGTGAAAAGCTCGCCGCGATCCGCAAACAAGGCGTCGCCTTCCCCAACGACTTCAAGCCCAAGCACCACGCGGCCGAGCTGAGCCGCCAATTCGGCGCGCTCGACAACGAAACCCTGGAGCCGCAAGGCGTGCCCGTCAGCGTGGCCGGTCGGTTGATGCTCAAGCGCGTGATGGGCAAGGCGAGCTTCGGCACGCTGCAAGACGGCTCGGGCCGCATCCAGCTCTTCGTCACCAAAGACGCGCTGGGCGACGAGGTTTATGCGAGCTTCAAGCACTGGGACCTGGGCGACATCGTGGGCGCCACCGGCACCTTGTTCAAGACCAAGACCGGCGAGCTCTCGGTGCGTGTGACCGAGCTGCGCCTCTTGACCAAGAGCCTGCGCCCCTTGCCCGACAAGTTCCACGGCATGGCCGACCAGGAGCAGAAGTACCGCCAGCGCTACGTCGACCTGATCACCGACGAAGACGCCCGCACCCGCTTTGCCGCGCGCAGCAAGGCCATCAGCTCGATCCGCCAGTTCATGGTCGAGCACCACTTCATGGAAGTGGAAACGCCGATGCTGCACCCCATCCCCGGCGGTGCCAACGCCAAGCCCTTCGTCACCCACCACAACGCGCTCGACCAGCAGATGTTTCTGCGCATCGCGCCCGAGCTGTATCTCAAGCGCCTGATCGTGGGCGGCTTCGAGCGGGTGTTCGAGATCAACCGCAGCTTCCGCAACGAAGGCATCTCGGTTCGGCACAACCCCGAATTCACGATGATGGAGTTCTACGCGGCCTACTGGAACCACCACGACCTGATGGACTACACCGAGCAGGTGCTGCGCCACGCCGCCCGCCAGGCCACCGGCTCGGCCGTGCTGCCCTACGGCGGCAAAACCGTCGACCTCGACAAGCCCTTCACCCGCCTCACCGTACGTGACTCGCTGGTGGCCCACGCCGGCCTCACGGTCGAAGAGGCTGGCGACACCGAGTTGCTGCGCTCGCGCATCCTCGCCGCCGGTGAAAAAGCACCCGCGCACTGGAAGCTGCCCGAGCTGCAATTCGGCCTGTTCGAGGCCGTGGTCGAAGACAAGCTGTGGGAGCCGACCTTCATCATCGACTACCCCGTCGAGGTGTCGCCGCTGGCCCGCGCTTCAGACGCCAACCCGGCCATCACCGAGCGTTTCGAGCTCTTCATCACCGGGCGCGAATACGCCAACGGCTTCTCCGAGCTGAACGACGCCGAAGACCAGGCCGCACGTTTCCTGGCGCAAGCCGCCAACAAGGAAGCCGGCGACGAAGAGGCGATGTACTACGACGCCGACTTCATCCGCGCGCTCGAATACGGCATGCCGCCCACCGGCGGCTGCGGCATCGGCCTGGACCGGCTGATGATGCTCATCACCGACAGCCCGAGCATCCGCGACGTGATCCTGTTCCCCTCACTTCGCAAAGAAGGCTGAAGACCGTGACGCGGCTGTCGACTCTCCCCGAGATCGAAGCCGCGCTGTGGCAGGAACTGGGAAGCGCCGCCACGGATAAACAGCACCCTTGGCGCACCCCGGTGCTGGCCACCACCGATGGCGAGGTGGCAGACGCCCGCACGGTGGTGATGCGAGAAGTGAGCGCCGACCAGAAGATTCTCACCATCTACACCGACCAGCGCAGCGCCAAGGTCGCGCAGCTTGGCCCGCACCCGGTGGGTACCTTGGTGATGTGGTCGCACAGACTGGGATGGCAGATCAGGTGCCGGGTGCAGCTAACGCTGGAAACTGCGGGCCTGGCCGTCTCGTCGCGCTGGGCGCGCATCAAGCTTTCACCGGCCGCCCAAGACTACCTGTCGCCCCTGCCCCCCGGGGCCGAGCTGCCCGGTGATCCCACGCCAGACGGGCAAAACCGCGGCGACTTGCCCTATTTCGCGGTCATGGATTGCCAGGTGCTGAGCATTGACTGGCTCGAGTTGCACGCCGATGGCCATCGGCGGGCGCTGTTCAGCGGCAAAGAAGCGCGCTGGCTTCAGCCCTGAACGGCTTCTTCGTCACTCTTCGCTGATGAGCTCGACCACCGGCTTCGCGGTGCCGCCGGCCACGCCGAAAATGTGCGCGTAGATGTAGACGTTGATGTAGAACAGCACGAACACCATCGCGATGCGAAACACCTTGACGGCCAGGCGGCGCCAATCCGAGTTGTCCAGTGCGATGAAAAGGCCCCAGCAAGCAGCGCTGGCGGCGATCAGCAAGCCGGCTAAGCCAAGCACTATCCAGGTAAAGATGACCATGCGTTCGGGGGGTTGACGAAGGCCGAACCTTAACACTGGTTGGCGCCCACCCACATCGGGCGTTCGAAGGAGCCTGGGGCTACCAGGCCGGAGCCAGCTCGGCCAGGCCCGCAGGCGCCAGGCGCTCGTCTTCGAAGGTCACGATGTCGTAGGCCGTTTCATCGGCCAGTACGGCGCGCAGCAGCTTGTTGTTGAGCGCGTGGCCCGACTTGAATCCCACGTAGGCAGCAATCAGCGGGTGGCCGAGCACGTGCATGTCGCCGATGGCGTCGAGGATCTTGTGTTTGACGAACTCGTCGTCGTAGCGCAGGCCGTCGCTGTTGAGCACGCGGTAGTCGTCGACCACGATCACGTTGTCCATGCTGCCGCCGAGGCCCAGGCCGCGGGAGCGCATCATTTCCACGTCTTTGGTGAAACCGAAGGTGCGGGCGCGGGCGATGTCTCGCTTGTACTGGCCCGAACCCATGTCGAAGCTGACCTGCTGGCCCGTCTGGTTGACGGCCGGGTGGTTGAAGTCGATCTCGAAGGTGAGCTTGTAGCCGTCGAAGGGTTCGAGGCGCGCCCACTTGAGCGCCGCGCCCTCGCCTTCGCGTACCTCCACAGGCTTCTTGATGCGCAGGAAGCGTTTAGGCGCCTTCTGCACCTCGATGCCGGCGCTTTGCAGCAGGAACACGAAAGAAGCCGCCGAGCCGTCGAGGATGGGCACCTCTTCGTTGGTGATGTCGATCACCAGGTTGTCGATGCCCAGGCCGGCGCAGGCCGAGAGCAGGTGCTCGATGGTGTTGACCTTCGGCGCACCCACTTCGCCGCCCGGCGAAATGGTGGTGGCCATGCGCGTATCGCACACCGCTTTCACGTTGACCGGAATGTCGACCGGCGCCGGCAGGTCGACCCGCCGAAACATGATGCCGCTGTCAGCCGCCGCCGGCCGAAGCGTCAACTCGACCCGCTGACCGCCGTGCACACCCACGCCCACGGCGCGGGTGATGGACTTGAGGGTGCGTTGGGCAAGCATGACCATGATTTTAGAAGCCGGGACATAGGCCCGGCTTGGTTCTGCCTACTACAGACATTGCAACAAAGTTCCGCCCAATGCAGGAGCGCAGCGACTGCAAGACCAAGCCACCCCCGGAGGAACCGGCTTTGCCGGGCCTCACGGGGGGCGCCCCTCGGGGGCAGGAGCGATAGCGACTGAGGGGCTTTATCAGTCTGCTTGCTTTCTGAGGAACGCCGGGATCTCGATCTCATCCATCCCATTGCTGGCCAACGCATCCACCTTCGCCGCCGCCGTGCGGCCGTTGCGCCACACACTCGGCACCGTCATGTTGGTGTAGTCGTGGCCGCTCGGGCCGCTGTGCACCGGCTGCGTCAGCACCGGGATGTTGTCGGTGCCGGTGCGCTGCGCAATGGCGCTGTGCACCACCGTCATCGGTGCCTGCTGCTGGCGTTTCACCGGCGACAGGCCCGTTGCGATCACCGTCACGCGCAGCTGGTCGCCCAGGCTTTCGTCGTAGGCGGTGCCGTAGATCACATGCGCGTCATCGGCGGCATAACGGCGGATGCAGTTCATCGCGTTGCGGCTCTCGCTCAGCTTGAAGGTGCTGCGCCCTGCGGCAATCAGCACCAGCACACCACGCGCGCCGGAGAGGTCGATGCCTTCCAGCAGCGGGCAGGCCACCGCACCTTCGGCCGCCTTGGTCGCGCGGTCGGGGCCGCTCGCAATGGCGGTGCCCATCATCGCCTTGCCGGGCTCGCTCATCACCGTCTTCACGTCTTCGAAGTCGACGTTGACGAGACCCGGGATGTGGATGATGTCGCTGATGCCGCCCACGGCGTTTTTCAGCACGTCGTTGGCGTGCGCAAACGCCTGGTCTTGCGTCACGTCGTCGCCCAGCACGTCGAGCAGCTTGTCGTTCAAGATCACGATCAACGAGTCGACATTGGCTTCGAGCTCGGCCAGGCCGGCGTCAGCCGCCTTCATGCGGCGGTTGCCTTCGAAGTCAAAAGGCTTGGTGACCACGCCCACGGTCAGGATGCCCATCTCCTTGGCCACACGTGCGATCACCGGCGCAGCGCCAGTGCCCGTGCCGCCGCCCATGCCGGCGGTGATGAAGAGCATGTTCGAGCCCTTGATGGATTCGCGGATGCGATCCACCGCTTCTTCAGCGGCCGCGCGGCCGGCTTCGGGCTTGGCGCCGGCGCCGAGGCCGGTGCTGCCCAGCTGGATGAGGTGGTGCGCGCTCGAGCGGTTGAGCGCCTGCGCGTCGGTGTTGGCGCAGACGAACTCCACACCTTGCACGCCTTGCGCAATCATGTGGTCGACCGCGTTGCCGCCGCCGCCGCCCACGCCGATCACCTTGATCTGGGTGCCGAGGTCAAATTCTTCAATCATTTCGATGGCCATGTTGGACTCCAATCCTGTTTGCAGTTGCCGTGTACTTGTTTCTATCGATCTTGTTTTTGTGCGTGTGTCGTCGTGAGCCGGGTGGATCGTGGCCCGCATGCGGTGGCTTGCAGAGAATGTCGAGCGTTGCTTTTGTCATGGTTGAGGAGCTCCCTGTTTGCTTTAGAAGTTGCCGAGAAACCAGTCTTTGGCCCGGCCGAACCATGTCTTGACCGACCCCGCCTGCTGCGCGGCCTTGATGCCGCGCGCACGCCCGAGCCGGGCTTCTTCCAGCAGACCCATCACCGTCGCCGAGCGGGGGTTGGCCACCATGTCGTGCAGTGAGCCGTGGTAGGTGGGGATGCCCTTGCGCACGGGCTTCAGGAAGATGTCTTCGCCCAGCTCCACCATGCCCGGCATCACCGCCGCACCACCTGTCAGCACGATGCCGCTGGAGAGCAGCTCTTCGTAGCCGCTGTCGCGAATCACCTGGTGCACCAGCGAGAAGATCTCTTCCACCCGCGGCTCGATCACACCGGCCAGCGCCTGGCGGCTCAGCATGCGCGGCGCACGGTCGCCCAGGCCTGGCACTTCGAGCTGCTCGCTCGGGTCGGCCAGCAGCTGCTTGGCCACGCCGTATTCGACCTTGATCTCCTCGGCGTCTTTGGTGGGCGTGCGCAGCGCCATCGCGATGTCGCTGGTGATCAGGTCACCGGCAATCGGGATCACCGCGGTGTGGCGGATGGCGCCGTCGGTGAAGATCGCCACGTCTGTGGTGCCGGCGCCGATGTCGACCAGCGCCACGCCCAGGTCCTTCTCGTCGGCGGTCAACACCGCGTGGCTGGAGGCGCTGGGGTTGAGCACCAGCTGATCCACTTCGAGCCCGCAGCGGCGCACGCACTTGATGATGTTCTCGGCCGCACTCTGCGCGCCGGTCACGATGTGCACCTTCACCTCGAGGCGACCGCCGCTCATGCCGATGGGCTCCTTCACCTCGTGCCCGTCGATCACGAACTCTTGCGGCTCGACCAGCAGCAAGCGCTGGTCGTTGGGGATGTTGATCGCCTTGGCCGTCTCGACCACGCGGGTCACGTCGACCGGCGTCACTTCCTTGTCGCGCACGATCACCATGCCGGTGCTGTTCTGGCCGCGGATGTGGCTGCCGGTGATGCCGGTGTAGACGCGCGTGATCTTGCAGTCGGCCATCATCTCGGCCTCTTTCAGCGCCTGCTGGATGCTTTGCACGGTGGCGTCGATGTTGACCACCACGCCGCGCTTCAAACCGTGTGCCGCTGCGATGCCGAGGCCGGCCACCCGCAGCTCACCGTCGGGCAGCACCTCGGCCACCACCGCCATCACTTTGGCGGTGCCGATGTCCAGGCCCACCACCAGATCCTTGTATTCCTTGGCCATTCCGTTCCTCAGTTCTTCTTGCCCGGTGCCACAGGCACCGTGGTCGTGATGCCTTTGAGGCGCAGGGCGTAACCCTCGTTGTGGCGCAGGTCGGCGTAAACCAGCGGGCGCTGGTAACGCGCAATCACCTGCGACACGGTGGCGACGAAACGCTCGCTGCGCGCCACCAACTCGGTCTCGTTGCCACGGCCCAGCTCGATCTCGGCGCCGCTGTCGAACTCGGCGCGCCACGAGCCCCGGCTGCTCATGGCCAGCGTGTCGATGCTCATGTCGAGCCGCTGGAACACCGGCACCAGCTGGCGGTACATGGCCAGCAGCTCGGCCGAGCTGCCGTCCGGCCCCTGCAAGGTGGGCAGGCTTTCGTCTTCCACATCGCCCAGGTTGGCCTGGAACACCTCGCCTTGCTGGTTGACGAGCTGATCCTCGCCTTCCTTCGTCGCCCACAGCGCTGCGGCGCGGTGTTCTTCGAGCTTCACGGCCAGGCGGTTCGGCCACACGCGCTGCACGATGGCCTGGCGCACCCAAGGCACGGCCTCGAAGGCCTGCCGCCCGCGCGACAGATCGAGCGTGAAGTAGTTGCCGGCCAGCTGCGGCAAGGCGTTGGCGCGGATGGTCGAGACGCTATTGCGCGTGACCTCGCCCTCCACCTTGACGACGCGGATGTTGAACACCGGTTGGCGGATCAGCCACAGCAGCGCCAACACCACCATCAGCACCGCGCCCAGCACGAACAGCGCCGAAGACGTGATGTTGAGCAGGCGCACCTCGGCCGGCATGGCGGCGGCCATGGGGTTGCGGAGGGCGGCTTGCACGCGCATGGTTTGCTCAGGCTTTCTTCGCGGCCGGTGTGTCGAGTGCGGCACTTGCGAGCAGGTGCAGGCACAGCTGTTCGTAAGGCATGCCGGCCGATGCGGCCGACTTGGGCACCAGCGAGTGCGAGGTCATGCCGGGCGAGGTGTTCATCTCCAGCAAAAACGCCTTGCGGTCGGTCTTGCGGATCATCAGATCGGCACGCCCCCAGCCACGGCAGCCCAGCGAGCGATACGCCGCCACCACGATGCGCTGGATCTCACGCTCTTCGGCCTCGGGCAAACCACTCGGCACGTGGTACTGGACCACGTCGGTGAAGTACTTGTTCTGGTAGTCGTAAGCCCCTTCGGGCGCGGCGATGCGCACCACCGGCAAGGCCACGGCATTCACGCCGTCGCCCAGCACCGGGCAAGTGACTTCTTCACCCTCGATGAACTCTTCGCACAACACCTCGGCGTCGTACTTCGCGGCCAGTGCCACCGCCTCGGCCATGTCGGAGTAACCCTGCACCTTGCTCACGCCGATCGATGAGCCTTCATGCGGCGGCTTGACGATCAACGGCAGGCCGATCTGATCGGGCACGGCGCGCAGGTCTTCGCGGCTCTGCTGGTCGGCGGCCAGGCACACATAACGCGGCGTGGGCAGGCCATCGGCCAGCCACAGGCGCTTGGTCATGACCTTGTCCATGGCAATGCTCGACGCCATCACACCCGAGCCGGTGTAGGGGATGCGCAGCAACTCGAGCGCGCCTTGCACCGTGCCGTCTTCACCATGGCGGCCGTGCAGCGCGATGAAGCAGCGTTCGAAGCCCTGCTTCTTCAGTTCGCCCAGATCTTGTTTTGCAGGGTCGAAGGCATGGGCGTTGACCCCTTGCGACTTCAACGCGGCCAACACGCCCTCGCCCGACATCAGCGAAATGTCGCGCTCGGCCGAGGTGCCTCCCATCAACACGGCCACTTTGCCCATCGACTTGGGGTTGATGCTCATGGGGCCTCCTTCAACAACTCGGCCACCTGGCCGGCCACGGCGCCGATGGTTCCGGCGCCCATCGAAATCACCACGTCGCCATCGCGTGCCTGCTCGGCAATCACCGAGTGCATCTCCGCGATGTCGTCCACAAAGATCGGGTCGACCTTGCCGGCCACGCGCAATGCACGGGCGAGCGAGCGGCCGTCGGCGGCGACGATCGGCGCTTCACCGGCGGCATACACCTCGCCCAGCAACACGGCGTCGGCCGTGCCCATCACCTTGACGAAGTCTTCAAAACAATCGCGCGTGCGGGTGTAGCGGTGCGGCTGGAAGGCGATCACCAGGCGGCGACCTGGGAAGGCACCGCGTGCGGCCGCGATTACCGCAGCCATCTCCACCGGGTGGTGGCCGTAGTCGTCGATCAGCGTGAACTTGCCGCCGGTGCGCGCGCTCAGTTCGCCGTAGCGCTGGAAGCGCCGGCCCACGCCGTGGAACTCGCCCAGCGCCTTGACCAGTGGCGCATCGGGCAGCTCGAGCTCGGTGGCCACGGCCACGGCCGACAGCGCGTTCAACACGTTGTGCTCGCCCGGCAGGTTGAGCGTGATCTCCAGATCGGGCATCACCACACCGTTGCGCCGCTGCGCCGTGAAGCGCATCTGGCCACCGACGAGGGCCTGCACGTTGACGCCACGCACCTGCGACTCGGGCCCGAAGCCGTAGGTGATGACCGGGCGCGAGACCATCGGGATGATGGATCGCACGCCGGGGTCGTCGCCACACAGAATCGCCGCGCCGTAAAACGGCATGCGGTGCAGGAACTCGACGAACGCCCCCTTCAGCCGCGTGAGGTCGTGGCCGTAGGTGTCCATGTGGTCGGCGTCGATGTTGGTCACAACCGACAAGATGGGCATCAGGTTGAGGAACGACGCATCCGACTCGTCGGCCTCGACCACGATGTAGTCGCCCGAGCCGAGGCGCGAGTTGGCACCGGCCGCGTTGAGCTTGCCGCCGATCACAAAGGTCGGGTCCAGGCCCGCTTCGGCCAGCACGCTGGTCACTAGCGACGTCGTCGTGGTCTTGCCGTGCGTGCCGGCAATCGCGATGCCGCGCTTCAGGCGCATCAGCTCGGCCAGCATC
>JACMKJ010000146.1 GCA_014380155.1 Rhizobacter sp.
GGCCCGGCCGAAGTCGCGTTCGCGTCCGAGCTGTTCGCGCGCGTCGAAAAGCTGCTCGGCCTTGCCGCCAACACCGTCAAGCTCGGCATCATGGACGAAGAGCGCCGCACCAGCGTCAACCTCAAGGCCTGCATCGAAGCGGCCGCCGCGCGCGTGGCCTTCATCAACACCGGCTTCCTGGACCGCACCGGCGACGAGATGCACACGGCCATGCTGGCCGGGCCGATGCTGCGCAAGGGCGACATGAAGTCCAGCGCCTGGATCCAGGCCTATGAGCGCAGCAACGTGCTGGTCGGCCTGGGCTGCGGCCTGCGCGGCCGCGCCCAGATCGGCAAGGGCATGTGGGCCATGCCCGACCTGATGGCCGCGATGCTCGAGCAGAAGATCGCCCACCCGCGCGCCGGCGCCAACACCGCCTGGGTGCCGTCGCCCACCGCCGCCACGCTGCACGCGCTGCACTACCACCAGGTGAAGGTGAGCAAGGTTCAAAAGGAGCTGGAAAAGACCGACGCAGACGACGCGCGCACCGAGCTTCTCAATGGCCTGCTGCAGATCCCGGTGGTGAAAGAAGCCACCTGGTCGGCGGCCGAGCGCCAACAGGAACTCGACAACAACGTGCAAGGCATCCTCGGCTACGTGGTGCGCTGGGTCGACCAGGGTGTGGGCTGCTCCAAGGTCCCCGACATCCACAACGTGGGCCTGATGGAAGACCGCGCCACGCTGCGCATCAGCAGCCAGCACATCGCCAACTGGCTGCACCACGGCGTGGTCACCGCGGGTCAGGTCAAGGAGACCTTCGAACGCATGGCCGGTGTGGTCGACAAGCAGAACGCAGGCGATGCGCTGTACAAGAACATGGCCGGCAACTTCAAGACCTCGGCCGCCTACCAGGCCGCGCTCGACCTGGTGTTCAAGGGCAAGGAACAACCGAGCGGCTACACCGAGCCGCTGCTGCACGCCTGGCGTTTAAAGGTGAAGGCCGGCGCCTGATCGGCTGGCTTCGCACCCATGAATCAACGGCGCCTGCGGGTGCCGTTTTTCATGCGCCGCGCGGCAGGTTGCGCGCCAGGTGCCAGACCTGAAGCGCCTGAACTTCGTCGGCCCGCACGCGGTAGGTGACGAGATAGTTTTTGTGGACAACCAGCTCACGCGTGTCTTGGTACGCCCCCTTGCGGCCGAGCAACGGAAACTCTTGCAAACGCGCGACCTTGTCGGCGATGGCTCGCACGAACTCGTCGGCCGCCAGCGGTTTGTCTTGGGCGATGCGGTCGGAAAGACGGTTGAGGTCGGCCAGCGCACGCCGCGTCCACCGTACCTTCACTTGCTGCGGCGCCGGGCAGCTGGCTTCGGCGCGCCGCGCGGCGGCTTGGGCGCATGCCGGGTCAGCGCGGCAGTCACTTCGTCGTCATTCGCAAAGTCGCCTTGATCGGCCGCCCGCACGGCCGCCTTCAGGTCTTCGATCTGAGGGATGCGCGCATCCAGGTAGGTGCTCAAAGCCTCCATGGCCACATAACTCTTGGTACGCCCGGTGAGCTCGGCGTAGGCCTCCATCTTGTCCTTCAAGTCATTGGGCAGGCGAACGCTGACCTGGGTGTCTTTGAGGGTGGTTGCCATGGTTCGCTCCTGATTGCAGTGCAATGTGATGCATTGTAGTGCGCACCACTGTAAGCGCTACGGGAAACTCCCCTCCCCCCTGGCGCCAAGCGCCATCGTTTGGCGCGGATTGCCACTTACGCCACGGCAACGCTTCGCTCGAAAATTTCCTGCATCAGCAGCACCGCCCCGCAGTGGGCGGGCGCTGATCTCCGAGAGCCTTTCTCGGTGGCGTCACACACCATCCACATGCAGGAGACAAGACCATGAAATTTTCCCGACGTTTGACACGTCCGCTGTGCAGCGCCGCCCTCGTGGCCGGCCTTGCGCTCGGCCTGGCGCCACACGCTGCGGCGGCCGACACTTACACCCAGACCCGGTACCCGGTGGTGCTGGTGCACGGTGCCTTCGGCTTCGACGCCATCGGCCCGGTGAACTACTTCTACGGCGTGCCCAGCGCGCTGCGCTCCGGCGGGGCCGTGGTCTACACGCCCAGCGTGTCGGGCGCGTCCACCTCGGAAGCGCGCGGCGAACAGTTGCTGCGCCAGCTGCGCGCACTGAAGGCCACCTACGGCCATCAGAAGTTCAACCTCGTGGGCCACAGCCATGGCGGCGCGACCGCGCGCTACGTGGCGGCCGTGGCGCCCGACCTGATCGCCTCGGTCACCACCGTGGGCGCACCGCACGCCGGCAGCAAGGTGGCCGATGTGTTGAAGACCGTGACCTCGTGGACCGGCACCACCGGCCTCGTTGCTTCGATCGCCAACGGCCTGGCCGCGACCATCGCCTTCCTGTCGGGTTCACCCAACCTGCCGCAAGACGCGCTGGGCTCGCTGCAGTCGCTCAACACGCAGGGTGCGGCCGACTTCAACCGCCGCTTCCCGCAAGGCGCGCCCACCTCCCCGTGCGGCCAGGGGCCGGCTTCGGCGAATGGCATTCGCTACTGGTCGGTGGGCGGCACCAGCGTCGCCACCAATGTGTTCGACGTGAGCGATGCGCTGCTGGTGACCACTGGCGCCATCTTCGGCTTCGAGCAGAACGACGGGCTGGTGAGCCAATGCTCCAGCCACTGGGGCACGGTGCTGAAAGACAACTACGCCTGGAACCACCTCGACGAGGTGAACCAGGCCTTCGGCCTGCGCGGCCTGTTCTCGCAAGACCCGGTGGCCTTCTACCGCAGCCAGGCCAACCGCCTGAAATCTGCCGGCCTGTGATGAAGGCCTTGCCACGGCGTGCGCTTCTCCCGGTGGCGCTCGCGCTGCTCGGGGCGGCCGCGCTGTGGCTGCTGCTGCCAACCGACCGCGCGCCGTCACAAGCGGCGGTGCCGGTCTTCACCGAATGGAGCTTCAACCCTTTCGCCGAGGGCCAACCCCTCGACGGGGTGCAGCACAACGCCGACGCCGCGCGCGCTGCCGATGCAGCCCGCGCGCGTGTCGCCCGGGTGTGGGAGAACGGGTCGCTGCGCGGCTCCGATCTCGACGGCGACTGGGGCACCTGGGTCGACAACCAGCTGCAACCCGGCAACGCCTTGCGCCGCCGTTTCGACTACCTGCTCACCGCGCTCGGCGAGGTGCAGCCCGCCGACCTGCGGCACTGGGTCGAACAAGAGGTGACTGCCCAGATGAGCGCCGGCGCGGCGCGCCAGGTGCTCGCGGTGTGGGACCGCTACATCCAACTGCAACAACGACATTTCAGCCAGCATGCCAACCCCAACGATGCAGCCACCTGGCAACCCGCGCTCGCCGAACGCACCGCTGCGCGCCGGCAGATCCTGGGGGCCGATTGGGCCGAGGCGTTTTACGGCGATGAAGAGCGTGCCTTCGTGGCGTTCACCGAACAGCTCACCGCGCAGCGCGCCGCCGGCACCGGGCCCGCCGAGGTCGACCTGCTGACCGGCCCGCCCAGCGAGCAGCTGCA
>JACMKJ010000147.1 GCA_014380155.1 Rhizobacter sp.
ATGGGCTGGGACGCGTTCGGTTTGCCGGCTGAAAACGCCGCCATCAAGAACAAGGTGCCACCGGCCAAGTGGACCTACGACAACATCGCCTACATGAAGCGGCAGATGCAGGCGATGGGCCTGGCCATCGACTGGAGCCGCGAGGTCGCCACCTGCTCGCCCGACTACTACCGCTGGAACCAGTGGCTGTTCCTGCGCATGCTCAAGGCCGGCATCGCCGAGCGGCGTACCCAGGTCGTCAACTGGGACCCGGTCGACCAGACCGTGCTCGCCAACGAGCAGGTGATCGACGGCAAGGGCTGGCGCTCCGGCGCGGTGATCGAAAAGCGCGAGATCCCCGGCTACTACCTCAACATCACCAAGTACGCGGACGAGCTGCTCGACCACGTGCAAACCCAGCTGCCCGGCTGGCCCGAGCGTGTGAAGCTGATGCAGGAAAACTGGATCGGCAAGAGCGAGGGTGTGCGCTTCGCCTTCCCGCACCAGATCAAGGGCGCCGACGGCCAGCTGATCGGCGGCGGCAAGATGTACGTGTTCACCACGCGTGCCGACACCATCATGGGCGTGACCTTCGCTGCCGTGGCGCCCGAGCACCCGCTGGCCCTGCATGCGGCGGCGAGCAACCCGGCCGTGGCCGCGTTCATCGAAGAGTGCAAGACCGGCGGCACCACCGAGGCCGAGCTGGCCACACAAGAGAAGAAGGGTGTGCCCACCGGTTTGAACGTGACTCACCCGATCACCGGCGAACCGGTGTCGGTATGGGTCGGCAACTACGTGTTGATGAGCTATGGCGACGGCGCCGTGATGGGCGTGCCCGCACACGACGAGCGCGACTTCGCGTTTGCCAAGAAGTACGGAATCGACATCCTCGAAGTGGTGCACGTCGACGGCCTGCACTACTCGTACGACCACTGGCAAGACTGGTACGGCGACAAGCAGCGTGGCGTGACCATCAACTCCGACAACTTCAGCGGCCTGAGCTACCAGGCTGCGGTCGACGCGGTGGCCACCGCACTCGCGCACAAGGGCCTGGGCGAAAAGAAGACCACCTGGCGTCTGCGCGACTGGGGCATCAGCCGCCAGCGTTACTGGGGCACGCCGATCCCCATCATCCATTGCGACGAGCATGGCCCGGTGCCGGTGCCCGAGAAAGACCTGCCGGTCGTGTTGCCAGAAGACGTGGTGCCCGACGGCAGCGGCAACCCGCTGAACAAACACGCGGCGTTCCTGAACGTCGCCTGCCCGACCTGCGGCAAACCATCGCGCCGCGAAACCGACACGATGGACACCTTCGTCGACAGCTCGTGGTACTTCATGCGCTACTGCGACGCCAAGAACGACAAGGCCATGGTCGGCGCCGGCACGCAGTACTGGATGCCGATGGACCAGTACATCGGTGGCATCGAACACGCGATTCTTCACCTGCTGTACGCACGCTTCTGGACCAAGGTGATGCGCGACCTGCACCTGGTGAAGGTCGATGAGCCTTTCACCAAGCTGCTGACTCAGGGCATGGTGCTCAACGAAGCTTTCCTGCGTACACCCGAAGGCGGTGGCAAACACTATTACTGGGAACACGAACTCGATGTCCTGCGCGACGATCATGCGCAAGTGCAATCCGCCACACTGAAGGCGGATGGAAATCCGGTGACGTATGAGGGCTGGACGACCATGTCCAAGTCCAAGAACAACGGCGTCGACCCGCAAGACCTGATCGAACGCTACGGCGCTGACACCGCGCGCCTGTTCGTGATGTTCGCCTCGCCGCCGGAGCAGACGCTGGAGTGGAACGATGCGGGTGTCGAAGGCGCACACCGGTATCTGCGCCGTGTGTGGAACTACGGCGCGAAAAACGCCGAGGCGATCAAGTCGACCGGCGACAACAGCGGCGGTGATGGCGAAGAAGCCAAGGCCTTGCGCCGAGAGGTGCACAACGTGCTGCGCCAGATCAGCTACGACTACGAGCGCATGCAATACAACACCGTGGTCTCGGGTGCGATGAAGCTGCTCAACGCGCTGGAGGCCTTCAAGGTCGGCGCACCGGGTGTCATCCGCGAGGCCTTCGGCATCTTGCTGCGCGCTCTCTACCCGGCCTGCCCGCACATCACCTGGCAACTCTGGCAAGACCTGGGCTACGCGACGGTGCACGGCGACCTGCTCGACGCGCCCTGGCCGCAGGTCGATGAAGCGGCCCTCGTGCAAGAGCAGATCGAGCTGATGCTGCAGGTCAACGGCAAGCTGCGCGGGTCGATCAAGGTGGCGGCCACGGCCGACAAGGCGACCATCGAGGCGACGGCGCTGGCCAATGCCGACTTCATCAAATTCGCCGAAGGCAAGGCGCCGAAAAAGATCATCATCGTGCCGGGTCGCCTGGTGAACGTTGTCGTCGGATGACACAGCGACGCAGCTTCGTGCTCGGCCTGGCCGTCTTGGTGGCAGGCTGCGGCTTCGAACTGCGCCGCGCCCCCGAGCTGCGTTTCAAGACGGTTCAGCTCGCCGGCTTCAAGCCCCACTCGACGCTGGCCGATGAGCTGCGCCGCAGCATCGCGGCCAGCACCACCACGCGGGTGGTCGAAGCGGCCTCGCAGGCCGAGGTGGTGCTCGAAGCCTTTTCCGATTCACGCGACAAAGGCGTGGTGGCCTCCACCAGCGCTGGCCAGGTGCGTGAAGTGCAGTTGCGCGCGGTGCTCAACTTTCGCCTGCGCACACCGGCCGGCAAGGAGCTGATCGCACCGACCGAGATTGCGCTCAGCCGCGACATGACCTACAACGAGCGGGATGCGCTGGCGAAAGAGCAGGAAGAAGAGCAGCTCTACCGCGCCATGCAGAGCGACATCGCAGCCCAGGTGCTGCGCCGCCTGGCGGCTGTGAAAACTTTGTAGAGGTCGACCACCATGCAATTGCGCGCCGACCAGCTCCCTGCCCACCTCGGCAAGGGCTTGCGTTCGATCTACACCGTCTACGGCGACGAACCCCTGCTCGCGCAAGAAGCCACCGACACCATCCGCGCCGCCGCACGCGCCGCAGGCCACACCGAGCGCCAGGTGCACACCGTCTCGGGCGCGCACTTCGACTGGAGCGGTTTGCTGGGCGCGTCGCAGGCCATGAGCCTGTTTGCAGACAAGCAGCTGATCGAGATCCGCATCCCTTCGGGCAAGCCCGGAAAAGACGGCTCAGACGCCTTGCAACGCTACTGCGACACCTTGTCCGACGATGTGGTCACCATCCTCACCCTGCCCAAACTCGACCGCACCCAACAAAGCAGCGCCTGGTTCACCGCGCTCGATGCGGCCGGTGCCACGGTGCGGGTCGAAGCCATCGAACGCAAGGCCTTGCCACCGTGGATCGCGCAGCGCCTGGCGGCGCAAGGCCAGCGTGTGCAGGGCGGTGAAGACGGGCAGCACACGCTCGCGTTCTTTGCCGACCGGGTCGAAGGCAACCTGCTGGCCGCGCACCAGGAAATCCAGAAGCTCGGCTTGCTCTACCCACCAGGCGAGCTGACGTTCGAGCAGATCGAAGCGGCCGTGCTCAATGTGGCGCGCTACGACGTGTTCAAGCTCGGCGAGGCCGTGCTCGCCGGCCAGACCGCGCGCGCC
>JACMKJ010000148.1 GCA_014380155.1 Rhizobacter sp.
AGGACTCCGGAGGCTGCGCCGCCGGCGCCGACGAGCAGCACACGCCGTCCGGCAATTGGCCATCCGGCGTGGTTCTCGATGTCGCGCACGAGGCCGATGCCGTCGGTGTTGTCGGCCAGCCAGCCGTCGGCGTCGAAGCGCAACACGTTGGCGGCTTGCGCCAGCGAGGCACGGTCGCTGTGGTGCGCGGCAAGTGCAAACGCATCGAACTTGAACGGCACGGTGACGTTGCAGCCACGGCCGCCGTTGTCGGCAAAAGCTCGAATGCTGTGGGCGAACCCGTCCATCGGGCACAGCAGGCGGTCGTAGCTCAGTGCCTGCCCGGTGGCGGCCGCGAACTGCGCGTGGATGAAAGGCGACTGGCTGTGTTCGACCGGATTGCCGGCCACGACGTAGCGATCCATGGTCTCTACTTCCCGGTCGTCGAGGTGACCGAGGTTTCGAAACCTTCCTCGCGCGAGAAACGAAAGCGTGTCGGGATCACCAACTGGTCGGCCTGCTTCTTCATCGCTGCCGAGAAGGGGCCGAACGGCGCGGCGGCCTGCACGATGGAGATGGCGCGTTTGTCGAGCAGCTTCGACTGGGAAGCCTGCACCACCTCGGTCTCGACGATGCGCCCGGCCGAGTCGACGGTGATGATCATCACCAACTCGCCATACAGCTTCTTGCCCTGGTATTCGGGGAAGTTGCGCGTGCCACGCTCCTCGATCTTGCGGCGCAGCTGGTCGTAATAGATGGCGTAGACCTCTTCGCGCGTGGCCGGGCTGATGTAGCGCTTCTTGGGCCGCGCGTTTTCTTCGTTGATGCGTTTTTCGATCTCGGCCAGAAGCTGCAGCAGCTGCTTGCGGCGCTCTTCTTGCGAGCGGTCTTGCGGGCGGCCCTGGTCGCGCTTCGGGTCGGGTTGCGGCAGGGTGGCCAGCTCGCGGCGCACCTGGGCCAGCAGCTGTTGCTGCGTTTCTTGCAGCTGTTCGATCTGCTTGCGCGCGTCTTCTGCCGACTCGCCGAGTTCGGTGAGTGCCGACGAAGGCAGCGGCGAGGTGGCGCGGCCCCGGTCGACGTCACCGCCACCGGCCAGGTTGCGCTGCGCGATGGCCTGCGCCTTGGTCGGCGCCTCATTCGAGCGCGAGTTGACGAGGATCACCTCAAGCGGCGTGTCCTGGAACGCGCGGGTGAAACCCTCCGGGTCGATCGCCGGCCAGGCCAGCAGGGCGGCATGCACCACGACCGAGGTGCTGAGTGCAATCTGCAGGGCGGAAAATTTCTTCAGCATGAGCAGCGTTCAGGCAGCGGGGGCCGATGCTACCGCGGGCTCCTCGCTGGCATCGCCACTCATGTCGATCGCGAGCGTCAAGGGGCCGGCGCTGGCGTCGTCGATCTCGGCGTCTTCGACCACCGCGTTGTCGGCTGCGTTGGCCGGGTCATCCAGGCGCTGCAACACGCTCGCATGCACGTCGAGCGTCAACAGGTCGGTGCCGGTGATACGCACGCGCACCCGCGCGCCGCGTGGCAGCCGCTCGGCGCCGATGGCGTGGAAGACCAGCGGCAACTCGTCGCTGCGCACCAGGCCTTCTTTCATCACCGCCGCGTCGAGCTCTCGCAGACCGTGTTGCGCCAGGTACTGCAGCGTCCAGTAGCGCTCGATGCCCGATTGGAAGCCGTTGTACGCGCCGTAGGCTTCATCGAAGCTGGAGATGATGGAAAACAGCGCCGCGTCTTTCGGCTTGAACGGTGCGGCCAGCGCGGCGGTGCGGCCGTGGCGGGCGCAGGCAATGATCTGCCACTGGTTCACCAGGTCGACGTAGCGGCGCAGCGGCGAGGTGGCCCAGGTGTACTGCGCCACGCCCATGCCGGCGTGCGGGGCGGCCTTGGTGCCCATGCGCACCTTCACGCCCGGCGCCATGCTGGCCTGGCTGCGGTAGATGCCGGGCACGCCCAGCTCGTGCAACCAACCGCCCCAGGTGCTGTTGGCGAGGATCATGGCCTCGGCCACGATCAGGTCGAGCGGCGAGCCACGGGTGCGGGTGCTGATCAGCACCGTCTCATCGCCCTGCGGTTCGGCGCCATTGTTGCCGTCGAGACGGAAGTTGTAGTCGGGCCGGTTGAACATCTCCGGCTTGCCACGCACCACCTCGCGCCCGGCCTTCAGGTGGCGGGCCAGGCGGAAGCTGAAGGCGAGTTCGCTCGCAAAGGCATACGCAGCAGGCGCTTCACCGGTGAGCGTGGCCTCGGTGATCACGCTGTCGAGCTGGTCGTGGCGCAGGTTGGCGGCGATGGGCACACGCTCGAGCTTCGTCTCGCTGCCTTTCACGGCCAGTGTGGCTTCGTCGAACGTGACGTAGAGCGACACCGCCGGGCACTCGCGCCCTTCGAGCAAGGTGTAGGCCTGCACCACCTCGTCGGGCAGCATCGTCAGCTTGTAGCCCGGCATGTAGACGGTCGACAGCCGATCGCGCGCCACCTTGTCGACGGGGCCATCGGGCGCAATCGCCAGGCCGGGTGCAGCGATGTGCACACCGAACACCACCGTGCCGCTGCCCAGGCCTTGCACCGACAAGGCGTCGTCGATTTCGGTGGTCTGCGAGTCGTCGATCGAGAAGGCTTGAACGGGCGCCAACGGCAGCGTGTCCTTGATGGCCGGCGCCGACAGCACGGGGAAGGCGGTGCCCTTGGGGAAGTTCTCGAACAGGAAACGCCGCCAGTGGAACTGGTACGGCGAGTCGATCGCGCCTGCCGCCTTCAGCAGATCGAGCGGTGCTTTTTGCGCGAGCTTTGAAGCTTCGACCACCGCCTTGTATTCAGCGGCATTTTTGTCGGGCTTGAACAGCAGCTTGTAGAGCTGCTCGCGCACCGGCGGCGGGCAGCTGCCAGCCGCGAGTTCTTTTGCCCAGGTGTCGATCTGCGCGGCGATCAGCTTCTTGCGCTCGATGCCCAGCAGCGCGGCCTTGACGATCTCTTCAGGCGCTTTCTTGAAGATGCCCTTGCCGAGGCGGCGAAAGTAGTGCGGCGCTTCGAACAAGCGAAACAGCGCTGCCGCCTGCTGCGCCGGCCCGGCGCTTGCGCTGAAGTAGTCGCGCGCCAGGTCGGCAAAACCGAAGTCGCTCTCGGGGGCGAATTCCCAGGCCAGGTCGAGGTCGATGTCTTGCGCCAGGCGCTGACCTTCGGCCAGCAACTCGGCGGGAGCGGGTTTGTCGAACTTGAGCAGCACGTTGGCTGCTTTCACCTTCACCCGTTTGCCCGAGTCGAGCTCGATCTGCATCGAGCCTTCACCTTCGGACATCACACGGCCGGCGAGGAATTTGCCGGTGTCATCAAACAATGCGTACATGGGCTGGATTGTCGCTTGGAAGCGCGATGGTTCAGGGCGAGGGCGCCAGCCCGAGGAAGTGCAACAGATGCGGCAAATGCGTATCGAAATCAGACAGAGCATGGTCGCTGCCCTCCACGATGCGCAAGTGGCAGCCGAGGTAACGGGCGCTCATCTCGCGCCAATCGAGCACTTCGTCGCCTGTCGCGATGATGGCGAAGTAGTGCGAGGGGTCGGCCAGCTCGGTGGGTCTCATCTCGCGCAGCTGGTTCACATACTCCGGAAGGAAGAAAAACCGCTCCTCGCTGTGCCAGGCGGTGGTTTCGCCGATGTGCTTGGCGAGGTCGCGCGCCGGGTCGACGGCCGGGTTGATCAAGCCCGCCTCGCAACCCAGGCGCTCGGCCAGCACGGTGGCGTAGAAGCCGCCGAGTGAGCTGCCGACAATGGCCATGCGATCGACAGGCCACTCGGCCACGCCCTTCAGCAGCACCTCGATCGCCTCGCGCGGCGATGGCGGCAGCTGCGGGCACCACCAGGTCAGGCGCGGCGCGTGCTTCTTTGCCCAGGCGGCCATGCGCTTGGCCTTGGCAGATTGGGGCGACGAGCGAAAGCCATGCAGGTACAGAAGGTGCGTAGGGGTCATGGAACTGATGGGGAGCCGGCCGACTCGAACCGGGGTGTGAAGTTTGCCCGACTCCCTATTCACCCTAGGGCATGGCGGCATCTGATCGACCCTAAACTGGGTTCATCACACCCACAGCCCCACAAGGACTTTTAGTGAAACACCCGAATGCATTGCGCCCGACCGGGCTCGGCATGGCCGCCGTACTGATGCTGCAAGCTTGCGCGACCCTCGCGCCTGATTCTTCCAAGGCTCCCACCACCTCGGTGGCGGCGGCCAACACGGCCAGCGTGCCGGCGCCGGTGGCGGGCACGGTGCCGGCCAGGCCTGCTGCGGCAGCTGCCTC
>JACMKJ010000149.1 GCA_014380155.1 Rhizobacter sp.
GGCGCCTGGGCGCAGCCGGTGGTTTGGCCGCTGACGCTGCGGCGCGGCGCGGTTCGCTCCAATGGATGCCTGGCTCGGGCGGCACACCCGGCGACACCGCCGTCGCACCACCCACCTGCACTGCACCCGCGTTCGCCGTGGGGCGTGCCACCACGCGCAGCACGGCAGGGTCGTTGCTCTCGAGGGTCTTGCTGGCGCCGAGCTTCTGGGCCAGGCGTTCGCGCAGCTTGTCCATCGAGTCTTCGGAGGCGGCGCCGAGCGGCGGCTTGGCGGCCGGCTTCTTGGCCAGCTTGCCGAGGTGTTCTTCAGCGTCGGGCTCGACGTCGCGGTTCAGGGCCGGTTTGCCGGGCGAGGTCTTGATGACCATGTCGGCGGCACGCAGCAGCGGGGCCGCAGCCAACAGGCCCAGGCCGACAAGCGCAGCCAGCAGTGGGCGCAACACGATTCGCATGATGAAAAGATCTCCGGCACCGGCCCCGAAAGCAGGGGCGTCTGTGCCAGATATCGGCCGAAGCGTGGCGCTCTTTAGGTGACTCGGGGCTTGACCCAGACCCAGGCCACGACGCCGATGCTCATCATCGCCAGCGAGGTGGCGGCCAGCGCCACCGTGGAATGCATCACGAGGGGTGCGATCACCCCGGCCACCACGCCATTGGCCATGCTGCCGATGAAGGCCTGGAAGCTCGACGCCATGCCGCGCCGCTCGGGCACCAGGTCAAGCACCATCAGCGTGACCACCGGCACCATCAGCGCCCAGCCGAAGGCAAAGATGGCAATCGGGAACAAGGCCCAGGCTGCGGTGGGTTTGAACAGCAGATTGAGCGCCAGGTTCAGCAGCGACACCGCCAGCATGATCACGAAGCCGTTGCGGATCTGGTGCTTGGGCTTCATCTTGCCGGCCAGGCGGCCCGAGAACCACGCGCCGCCCATGATGCCGGCGATGGTGAGCGTGAAGAACCAGAAAAACTGGCCGGGGCTCAAGCCCAGGTGATCACCCAGGAACACCGGCGCCGACAACACGTACAGGAACATGCCGTTGAACGGAATGCCGCTGGCCAGCGCGAGCATCAGGAAGCGCGGGCTGGAGCCGAGCTCCCAATAGCCGTTCATCAGGTTGCGCACGTTGAAGGGCTGCTTCTGGTCGTGGTGCAGCGTCTCGGGCAGCAGCTTGTAGTTGGCGATCCACAGAGCGGCTCCCACCGCCGTGAGAAACCAGAAGATCGAATGCCAGTCGGCGTGCACGAAGAGAAAGCCACCCACCATCGGCGCGATGGCCGGCGCCACGCCGAAGTAGATGGTGACCTGCGACATCACACGCTGCGCATCGGCCGGCGGGAACATGTCGCGGATGACCGCGCGAGACACCACGATGCCCGCCCCGGCCGACATGCCCTGCACCGCGCGCCAGAACACCAGCGCGCCGATGCTGTCGGCCAGCGCGCAGCCGGCCGAGGCCACGGTGAACAGCGCAATGCCCCACAGCACCACCGGGCGTCGCCCGAAGCTGTCGGACAGCGCACCGTGGAACAGATTCATGATCGCAAAGCCGAACAGATACGCCGAGAGCGTCTGCTGCATCTCGACCGGCGTGGCGCCAATCGACTGCGCAATGCCGGTGAAGGCCGGCAGGTAGGTGTCGATGGAGAACGGCCCGAGCATGCCGAGGCAAGCCAGCAAAAAAGCGAGAGCCCAGCGAGGGGCTCGCCACAGGGTATGAGCGTCGGGGTTCATGTTGGCCCCCCAGAGGGCGCCGCCTGGCGGCCCGGCAGAGCCGGATCCGCGGGCGTTGCTCGGTCACGCTTCGCTGCGCTCGCTGTCTGCTGCCTCGTCATTCGTTTCCTAAAAAGTGTGAAGCAAGCCGATAGGCCGGATTCTGTGCATTCGTCGCTCCCGAAAGAGTCCCGAACGTGACCGCCATTCCTCTGGGCCGTGCATCACTGCACGGCTCGGTGCCACCTACCCGCCAGCTCCGCGGAGCCACATCAACGCTGGCCTATTTGGTGTTGCTGCGCGTAGAGATTGCCC
>JACMKJ010000150.1 GCA_014380155.1 Rhizobacter sp.
CGCCCACGACGCGCAGCGCTGGGAGTCGCTGGTGTCGCGTGCGCACGGCATCATCCTCGTGACCGGGCCCACCGGTTCGGGCAAGACGACCACGCTCTACTCCACGCTGCGCCGCCTGGCCACCGACGAGGTGAACGTCTGCACCATCGAAGACCCGATCGAAATGATCCAGCCGGCGTTCAACCAGACCCAAGTGCAATCGGCCATCGATCTCGGCTTTGCCGAAGGCCTGCGCGCGTTGATGCGGCAAGACCCGGACATCATCATGGTGGGCGAAATCCGCGACCTCGAGACCGCCGAGATGGCCATCCAGGCCGCGCTCACCGGTCACCTCGTGTTCAGCACCTTGCACACCAACGACTCGGCCTCGGCCATCACGCGCCTGGCCGACCTGGGTGTGCCGCCTTATCTCATCGGCGCCACCGTGATCGGCGTGCTGGCGCAGCGGCTGGTGCGCACCTTGTGCGCCAACTGCAAACAACCCGATGAGGTGACCAGCGCCGAGACCATCGACGAAGTGATCAAACCCTGGCGCATCAACGGCAAGGTCAAACCCTACAAGCCCGTGGGGTGCCTGGAGTGCCGCATGACGGGCTATCGCGGCCGCGCCGGTTTGTATGAGTTGCTGAGCGTGACCGATGGCGCGATGGCGTGCATCCACCCCACGCCCGACATCTCCAAGCTGCGCAAGCAGTCGCTCAGCGAAGGCCTGCGGCCGCTGCGCCTGGCCGGTGCAATGAAGGTGGCCGAGGGCTTGACCACCATCGAAGAGGTGCTGCGCTCCACCCCCGCGTGGGACGTGTGAACGGGCCCTGGGCTTCTGAATCTCGCCTGAACGTCGTTCGCCCTGCGAAACGCTACGTGTAAACCACACGCGGTGTCCTAGGTGTTGCTGCCTAGAATGAAACGCTGCAATGAACCGCTGTCAAAGCGCACGTGAGGAGCAACGCCTTGAAGATCAAGAGCGAAAAAGATTTCTGGTCCGGCATCATGTTCCTGGTGGTCGGCATCGTGTTCGCGGTGGGAGCCACCAACTACAGCATGGGCACGGGCGCACGCCCCGGGCCGGGCTACTTTCCGCTGATCCTCAGCGTGATCCTCGCCATCCTGGGGGCCGTCGTGCTCTTCAAGTCGCTCACCATCGAGACCGAAGGTGGCGACCCGATCGGCAACATCGCCTGGCGCCCCTTGCTGGTGATCGTCGGGGCCATCGCAGTTTTTGGCGCGATGCTGCCGCGGCTGGGGCTGTTCATCACGGTGCCGGTGCTCATCGTCATCGTCAGCCTTGCGGGTGACGAGTTCAAGTGGCGCGGCGTGATCATCGCCGCGGTGGCGCTCACGGTGTTTTCGTGGCTGATCTTTGTGGCGGGCCTGAGTCTCACCATCCCGCTGTGGCCGTCCTTCCTCACGAAGTGACCCGGCCCCTCGACAGAACACAAGGCTGAACCATGGATCTGCTCAGTAATCTCGCATTGGGTTTTGGTGTCGCGTTCACCATCCAGAACCTCTTGTACGCATTCGCCGGCTGCGTGCTGGGCACGCTGATCGGTGTGTTGCCCGGCCTCGGCCCGGTGGCCACCATCGCGATGCTGCTGCCCTCGATCTACGGGCTCGACGCCACCCCGGCGCTCATCATGCTCGCTGGCATCTACTACGGTGCGCAGTACGGCGGCTCGACCACCGCCATCTTGATCAACGTGCCGGGCGAGTCGTCGTCGGTCGTGACTGCGATCGACGGCTACCAGATGGCACGCCAGGGCCGCGCTGGCGCCGCGCTTGCGGCCGCCGGCCTCGGCTCCTTCTTCGCTGGCTGCGTGGGCACCATCATCATTGCCGCCTTCGCGCCGCCACTCACTGAGCTGGCTTTCAAGTTCGGCCCGCAAGAATATTTCTCGCTGATGGTGCTGGGCCTGATCGGCGCGGTGGTGCTGGCCTCGGGCTCGCTGCTCAAGGCCATCTCGATGATCATCCTGGGCCTCACGCTGGCCCAGATCAACACCGACGTGATCTCGGGCACCGCGCGCTACAGCTTCGACATCCCGGAGCTCACCGATGGCATCGGCTTCGTGGTGATCGCCATGGGCGTGTTCGGGTTTGGCGAAATCATCGCCAACCTCGGGCAGCCGGCCGAGCACCGCGAGGTGTTCACCAAAGAGGTGAAGGGCCTGTGGCCGACCAAGCAAGACTTCCAGCAGGCCTGGCCTTCGGTCATCCGCGGCACGGCGCTGGGTTCGCTGCTGGGGGTGTTGCCGGGTGGTGGTGCCTTGTTGTCGTCGTTTGCCGCCTACACGCTCGAGAAGAAGCTCGCCGGTGCCAGCGGCAAGTTCGGCAAGGGCGACATTCGTGGCGTGGCTGGCCCCGAAGCGGCCAACAACGCGGGTGCACAAACCTCGTTCATCCCGATGCTCACTCTGGGCATTCCGCCCAATGCCGTGATGGCGCTGATGGTGGGTGCGATGACGATCAAGGGCATCCAGCCCGGCCCTCAGGTGATGACCAGCAACCCGCAGCTCTTTTGGGGCCTGATCGCCTCGATGTGGGTGGGCAACCTGATGCTCGTCATCCTCAACCTGCCGCTGATCGGCATCTGGATCAAGCTGCTGACCGTGCCCTACCGGTTTCTTTTTCCGGCCATCACGCTCTTCTGTTGCATCGGCGTCTTCACGCTCAACAACAACAACTTCGACGTCTACATGACGGCGATCTTTGCGGTGGTCGGCTACCTCTTCTACAAGCTGGGCTGCGAAGGAGCGCCCTTGCTGCTGGGCTTCATCCTCGGGCCCATGATGGAAGAGAACCTGCGCCGTGCGCTGCTGCTGTCGCGCGGCGACTGGAGCACGTTCATGGTTCGCCCGCTGTCGGCCGGCCTGTTGATTGCCGCGGTGCTGATGGTGGTGATCGTGATGCTGCCTTCGGTCAAGAAGAAGCGCGAAGTGGCCTTCGTGGAGGATTGAGCCCCCCAGTCGCTGCGCTCCTGCCTCCAGGGGGCGCCGCCTGGCGGACCGGCAAAGCCGGTTCCGCGGGCGTGACGCTCTAACGCTTCGCTGCGCTCGCTGCGTTCCGTGCGGCGCCAAACTTGCTGGAGTGCTTCGCTACCCTCGTTCGATGCACAGGAGCCTTGCATGAGCACTTTTTTCGACTGGACTGCCGGCTACCCAAGCCAGCGCCTGCCCATCTTCGGGCGCAACATCGTCTCGACCTCGCACCCCCTTGCCGCACAGGCGGGCCTGCGCATGCTGCTCAAGGGCGGCAACGCGGTCGATGCGGCGATCGCTGCGGCAGCAACAATGACCATCGTCGAGCCGGTGAGCAACGGTCTCGGTTCTGATTCCTTCTGCATCTTGTGGGACGGCCACCAACTGCATGGCCTCAACGCGTCGGGCCGCGCCCCGAAGGCCTGGACCCCCGAATACTTCAAGAAAAAGTATGGCGCTGATGCCAAGACCCCGCCGGTGCGCGGCTGGGACAGCGTCACCGTGCCGGGTGCCGTGGCCAGCTGGGTGGCCATGAGCGAGCGCTTCGGCAAGCTGCCGTTTGCCGACCTGCTGGAGCCTGCCATCGAGATCGCCGAGCGCGGCTACGCCATGCCGGTGGTGGTGCAACAGAAGTGGGCTGCGGCCGTGCCCCTGCTGCTCGATCAACCGGGGTATGCCGAGGCCTTCATGCCGCGCGGGCGCGCGCCCAACGTGGGCGAGCTGTTTCGCTTTGCCGAGGCGGCCAGGTCGCTCAAGCTGATTGCGCAGAGCAAGGGCGCGGCCTACTACGGTGGCGAGATTGCCGAGGCCGCCGCCAAGCACGCACGCAGCCATGGCGGCGCCATCACCGTGGAAGACTTCGCCGCGTACCAACCCGAGTGGGTCACGCCCCTGGCCAAGAACTACGCGGGCCACACGCTGCATGAGATCCCGCCCAACGGGCAGGGCATCTCGGCGCTGATGGCGCTGGGCATCTTGTCTAATTTCGACCTCGCGTCGATGAAGGTCGATGGCGTCGATTCGCAGCACCTGCAGATCGAGGCCATGAAGCTCGCCTTCGCCGACATCTACCGCTACGTGGGCGAATCGGGGAGCATGGAAGTTACCGCCGACCAGCTGCTCGACGACGCCTACCTCGCCTCGCGCGCCAAGCTCATCGACCTGAAGCGCGCACAAGACTTCGGCGCCGGCAACCCGGTGAAGGGTGGCACCATCTACCTCACCGCCGCCGACGAGAGCGGCATGATGGTCAGCTTCATCCAGAGCAACTACATGGGCTTCGGCTCAGGTGTGGTGGTGCCGGGGTATGGCCTGTCGATGCAGAACCGCGGCCACGCCTTCAACCTCGATGCGAAGAGCGCCAATGGGGTGGGGCCAGGCAAGCGGCCTTTCCACACCATCATTCCCGCCTTCCTCACCAAGGACGGCCAGCCGGTGATGAGCTACGGCGTGATGGGCGCCAACATGCAGCCGCAAGGCCACATGCAGACGCTGGTGCGCATGCTCGACTACAAGCAGAACCCGCAGGCGGCCTGCGACGCGCCGCGCTGGCGCTTCAACCAGGGCCTGGAGATCAACGTCGAGAGCGCGATGAACCCGGACACCGTGCAAGGCCTGGCCGAGCGCGGCCACGTGATGGAAGTGATCCGGGACTCCTACCAGGACTTCGGCGCCGGCCAGTTCATCTGGCGCCTGGGTGACCCCACCGTCGAGGGTTACGTGGCCGCGAGCGACCCGCGCCGCGACGGGCAGGCGGTGGCGTTCTGAGGGTGATCGTCGCGCGGTTTACGTTGGAACGCGGCCCAACTTGTTGACGTGCTCGGCGACCTCGTTCGTCACCCTCAACAACGAGTCGAGCAGCGCTTCGTCTATCTCAACGTCACCCTCGTACTCAGAGAGATTGCGCTTGCGATGAGCGCCATCAAGGACTCGGCATTGCGCGTTCGACAAGCCAATGGTTTGAACGAGGCACTGAAAGACGAGGTACCTGTGCTCCGATCGGTAGCCATGCCATCGCAGGGCGGCCAGAGACAGGGCGTGCGCCGCGTTGTAAGCCAGATCGAAACGGCTTTCTGGGGCGAGCGACTTTTTGGCGGCGTCGGTCAAACGTCTCATGCCTGAACGGATGAGACCCTCAAATTCGGCCTGCGTGGCAGGCTCGGTTTTGAGGCTTCGTGTGCGGACGAGATTGTCGAGTTCAGATATCGACATCAAGGACTCCTATCAGTGCGATGCGCTCCCCGGCCAACACTTTGCTCACGAAGGAGTTGCCGGCATTTCGGCGGCGGGTGAACTCGGCACTTGTATAGACGGTCGGGTCGATTTTTCGTCCGAGTTGCAGTTCGGCGGGAGACAGTGCTTCGTAGACGGCTTCCAGCGTGAGCCCGTCTGCCACGATCAGCACATCAATGTCGCTTGCTGCGTGCATGCCCCCTTTGGCCACTGATCCATAGATGCAGGCATACATGATTTGGGCGTTCAGCGGTGCAAGCGCGTGTCGCAGCCAGTCGGCAATGCCGAAAGTCTTTGCAACAAGGCGACGCAACTCCTCGAAGATGGGTGATGCGGGGTTGGCTTGGTAGTGTTTTTGATTGCCTTGGCGATGTGCGTTGACGAGGCCGCTGCTTTCCAGTGTGTGGAGTTCGCGCTGCACCGCGCCGCTGCCGGATGCGGCCAAGCGAACGATCTCGTTCGCATAGAAGCTGCGTTCTGGTCGCCCGAACAAGGTGGCGAGCACGCGCTGTTGGCTCTTGGTGAAGAGTGCGTCGGCAATGGATGTGCTGGTGTTCGTTCCCATTTCGGGTGTGATCATACCCATAATGGGGTTGATTTGGCAAGGCAGCGGGTTGGCCGATCAAGGCCTCTCCGTAGAATCGCCTGCGATGAGTTCCCCCCATCTTGTCGCAGCCGCGGCGCAGCGCGCGTTGTGGCCCGGCTTAGTTATGGCCGTGCTCGGGGCCGTGGCCTTCTCGGGCAAAGCCATCATCGTGAAGCTGGCTTACCGCTACGGGGTCGATGCGGTCACGCTGATCATGTACCGCATGCTGTTTGCGCTGCCGATGTTTCTGCTGCTGTCGTGGTGGTCGGGGCGTGGCAAGCCGCCGCTCACCCGGCGCGATTGGGTGGTGGTGAGCGGCCTGGGTTTCAGCGGCTACTACCTGGCGAGCTTTCTCGATTTTGCCGGGCTGCAGTACATCACCGCCGGGCTGGAGCGGCTGATCCTGTACCTCAACCCCACGCTGGTGCTGGCGCTTGGCGTGGTGTTGTTCAAACAGAAGGTCACGCGCCGGCAGCTGATCTCGTTGGCGGTGAGCTACTGCGGCGTGCTGCTGGTGTTTGGCCATGAGGTCACGCTGCTCGGCCGTGACGTGGCGCTCGGTGCGGCGCTGGTGTTCGCCAGCATGGTGAGCTACGCGCTCTACCTCGTCTACAGCGGTGAAGAGGTCAAGCGTCTGGGCGCGCTGCGGCTCACCGGCATCGCCACCTCGATCGCCTGCGTGCTGTGCATTGCGCAGTTTTTCGTGCTGCGCCCGGTGTCGGCCATGGCGGTGGCGCCCGAGGTGATCTGGCTCTCGGTGCTCAACGCCACGCTGTGCACCTTCTGCCCGGTGCTGCTGGTGATGATGGCGATCGAGCGCATCGGCGCACCGATGACCACGCAGGTCGGCATGTTCGGGCCGCTCTCGACCATCCTGATGGGCGTGGTGATCCTCGGCGAGCCATTCACGGCTTGGATTGCCGCCGGCACGGTGCTCGTGCTGGCTGGCATCTGGCTGCTGGCGCGCTGGCGTTGAGGCCGAGCGCGGTTGAGCTCGTCGTGTTGCTCATCAAGATGCGGTTGTAGGCACCCACACGGGGCGCTGCGGGTTGGCGCCGGTGCCGCTGATGGTCAGTGCGCCGCCGTTGTAGCTGGCCAGCGGTGACGAGGTCACGATGGTCGGGAAGGTGGCAGCCTGTGCCTCGGCCAGTGTGAAAGCGCTGCACGGCAAGGTGCGTGCAAGCGTCGTGGTGCCCACGCCCAGCGGCACCGCCGCGCCTTGGGCGTTGAAGCCGCTCAGCGCGTAGGCGGCGTTGTCGGGGATCGCGGCAGGGGTGGCCGTTGTCGTACACGTTGAACTCGTAGCCGGAGGCGAGGCAGCCGTTGGTATTGCGCACCGCATGCACGCCGCCCCAGAAGTCGATCAAGGCCTGGTTGCGGCGCCAGCGCCAGATGCCGTCTTGCCCACGCACCACCTGCCAGTCGTTCTCATGGTCGTCGCCTTGGCCCGGCCGCGGTCAAGAACTGGCGCCGGCGAGGCCGGCAGCCATGTCGTCACGCAGCAAGCCGTTCTCGAGGAAGTCTGGCGCCAGCCGGGCCGAGATGACGCCCGCGGCCTAACGGCGCGGTCAGGCCACGGGTGTCGACGGTGTAGCTGCCGTTCGCGCCGATGGCGGTGGTGCGGGTGGCGCCGAGGGCGTCTTTCAGGGTCACGGTGCCCGTCATTGGCAACCCGGTCGCGGCCACGCCCGAGAGCGTGATGGCTGCGGCGGGTGGTGGTGCGGGGTCGTCTCCGCCGCCGCCACAGCCGGCGAGCCAGATCGAAAGTGCGCAAGCGGCGAGCAGGCACCAGACGTGGTGGATGCGTGTCACGGAGAACTCCCTGGGTTGGGTCGGGCGTGGGTGCTTGTGCGCAGTGTGGTGAGCCCCACCTTGAGGTACGCCCTTGCACCGAACCGGGCAACGCGCTGGCTGCTACGCTCATGGCCTCTTCGACGTGGAGCAGATCAGATGGACTTCGGCATTCAAGGCAAGTGGGCGCTGGTGTGTGCCGCCAGCAAGGGCTTGGGCAAAGGCTGCGCGCAGGCGCTTGTGAAAGAGGGCGTCAACGTGGTCATCACCGCGCGCGGCGCCGAGGCGCTGGAGGCCACGGCCGCCGAGTTGCGCGCGTTGAAGGGCGGCGAGGTGCGTGCAGTGGCCGGCGACATCACCACGCCCGAAGGCCGCGCTGCTGCGCTGGCGGCTTGCCCGCAGATCGACATCCTGATCAACAACGCGGGTGGCCCGCCGCCAGGGGACTTTCGCGACTGGGGTCGCGACGCCTGGATCAAGGCGCTCGACGCCAACATGCTCACGCCCATCGAGCTGATGAAGGCGGTGGTCGACCCGATGATGGCGCGTGGCTTCGGTCGCATCGTCAACATCACCTCGGCGGCGGTGAAAGCGCCAATCGACATCCTGGGTTTGTCGAACGGTGCGCGTTCGGGCCTGACCGGCTTCAGCGCCGGCCTGGCACGCAAGACGGTGCTCAAGAACGTGACCATCAACGGGCTGCTACCCGGCCCCTTCGACACCGACCGCCTGCGCGTGACGATGGAAGGTGCGGCCAAGCAAAGCGGCCAGAGCATCGAGGCGATCGCCGATGTGCGCCGCAAGCAGAACCCGGCGCAACGCTTCGGCACACCTGAAGAGTTTGGCGCCATGTGCGCCTTCTTGTGCAGCGTGCATGCCGGCTACATCACCGGCCAGAACATCCTGATGGATGGCGGCGCCTACCCCGGCACGTTCTGATCGGCTGACGACGCGCGGCGCAGGCGCCGCTCGATGGCCTGGATCAGCTGCTCCTGCGTGAAGGGCTTGGGCACGTAGTCGTCCATGCCGGCGGCCAGGCAGGCCTCCACGTCGCCCTTCATGGCGTTGGCGGTGAGCGCAACGATGGGCAGGCGCTTGGCCGGGTCCACGCCGTTGTTGCTCTCATGCTCGCGCAGGCGGGCGGTAGCCTCGAATCCATCGGTGCCCGGCATCAGGCAGTCCATCAACACCAGGTCGAACTGCCCGCCGCGTGCGGCCTCCAGTGCGGCTTCGCCGTCAGCAACCACGTGCACTTCGTAGCCGGCCATGCGCAGCATCTGCGCCGCCACTTCCTGGTTCACCGGGTGGTCTTCGGCAAGCAGGATGCGAGCGCTGCTGCGCGCTGCGGGCTGTTGCGATTCAAGCGACGGCAACGGCGCCACGGGCATCGCGTCGGCCAGGAGATCGATCAATGCACGCCGGAGCTCCAGCTTGCGAACCGGCTTGGAGAGCCAGCGCGACAGGCCCAGCCGCGCCAGGCCCACGCTCGGGATGTCGAGGCCGGCGGAGCTGAGCATGATGATCTTCAGTTCGTCGAGCTTGGCATTGGCGCGGATGCGCTCGCTCAAGGCCAGGCCGTTCATGCCGGGCATGTGCACGTCGAGGATGGCCAGGTCGTGCACCACCGGGCGGTGCTGCACCAGCTCCAGCGCTTGCTGGCCGCTGGTGGCGGTGTCCACGCGCAGGCCCCAGGCGGTGAGCTGGTGGCGCAGGATGTCGAGGTTGGTATTGTTGTCGTCGACCACCAGCACCTGCAGGCCATGCAGTGCCGAGGCCTCGCGGTCGGTGAGCATGGGCGCTTCGGGCAGCAAGCGCATCGGCAAGGCAAACCAGAACCGCGAGCCTTCGCCGGGCGGGCTTTCGAGCAGCAGCTTGCCGCCCATCATGGCCACCAGCTGGCTAGAGATGGCGAGGCCGAGACCGGTACCGCCGTGGCGGCGGGTGCGTGTGCCGTCGCCCTGGGTGAAAGCCTCGAACACACGCGCCTGGTCGGCGGGCGAGATGCCGGGGCCCGAGTCCGAGACCGAAAACTCCACCAGCGCCGCGTGGTTGTGCGCGGCGCTCGAGGCCGGCAGCTTGTTGACCGAGATCATCACGTGGCCACGCTCGGTGAACTTGATGGCGTTGCCGAGCAGGTTCATCAGCACCTGGCGCAGGCGGGCGGCGTCCCCATAGGCGCGGATGGGCAAGTCCTGGCCCATCTGGCAGATCACTTCGAGCCCCTTGGCATGGGCCTGCACCGCCAGCAGCTCGGCCACGTCGTAGGCTACCTCGCAGGGGTTGAAGGGAAGTGACTCGACCTCGAATTTGCCCGACTCGATCTTCGAGAAATCAAGGACGTCGTTGATCACCCCCAACAAGGCCTGGCCCGAGCGGTGCGCGCTGTCGGCAAAACGGCGCTGCTGGTCGTTGAGCGCGGTGCCCAGCAGCAGCTCGGTCATGCCCAGCACACCGTTCATAGGCGTGCGGATCTCGTGGCTCATGTTGGCCAGGAACTGCGACTTCGCCTGGCTGGCGGTATCGGCAGCGTCCTTGGCGGCCTGCAGCTCCAGGGTGTGGCGTGCTTTCTCGGCGGCGGCACGCTCCATCTGCAAGCGAATGCGAAAGCCGTACAAGAGCATGCCCAGCGTGACCGCCGTCACCAGCACCATGCTGAAAAGCTCCAACCGGCGGTAATGCTCGACCGTGGCGGCCATGGTGTCGAGTTGCGACTTCTGGATGTTGCGAGCCGCCTGTCCCACGCTTCGAATGCTGTCTTGAATGTGGCCGTAGCTGCGGTCGGCCTCGGCCATGCTGCGTGCGGCTGCATCCAGGTTTTGCGCGGCGTATCGAGACAGCGTCTGATCGGTCTGCACCAGCATGCGCCTGGCGGCTTGCTCGGCACTCTCCAGGCCGTGAAGCATCAGCTCGCGCTCGGCCTGGACGGGGTGGGTGCCGAACAGTTGGCGCGACTGCGCCAGGCTTTCGTTGAAAGACTGCGAAGCGATCTTGAGACGCTCACGTTCGACGTCGACCTCGCCCGAGGCGAAGATTTCATTGGCAGGGGAGTTGGCGTCACCTGCCGCGCGCCGCAAGTCCGACAGCGAGCCCAGTCGGAGCGCCCACTCGCGGTCGTCTACCAATGACTGCGCAAAACGTTCATTGACCTGAACCCCGAGGTACTGATCGAGCCCCACGATCAGCAAGATCACCAGAGCGGCGAGGCCGTACAGCAGCTGCCAGCTCGCAGGTCGTGTTGCGGCGGGGAAGAGGGCGGTCTCGGCAGGAGGTGTTTGCATGTTCGACCGGGGCTCAGCGCTGGGCTGGCCGAGATGTTACGACGATGCCCGCAGCGATGAGCCCGAACGCCAGCACGTGGTACCAGCGTGGCAGCTCGCCCAGCCAGGCTACCGACATCACAGCCGCAAACACCGGCGTGAGGTTGTTGAAAAACGCCGCGATCGCCGGCCCCACCGTGGCCACGCCCATGCCCCAGAAGCGATAGGCCAGCACCGAAGGGCCGATGGCCACGTAGGCCAGTGCCAGCAGTACCCAGGGCGACCAGTGGATGGGCGCGGGGTCGACCACAGCCTCGACGCCAGCCGCCGCGCCCGCCCACACCGCGCCAAACAGCACCTGCACCAGCAGCAGCTCGGCCCAGCCCCAGGGCGGGCGCGCTTCGCCCCGCATGTGAGCCGGCGGGCGCGCGAGCAGCCAGCTGTACCAGGCCCACAGCGCCACGGCCAACAGCATCAGCAGATCACCGGGCACCAGCCGCAGGCTCAGCAGCACCTCGGTCTGACCGCGCGACAGCACCAACGCCACACCGGCCAGCGACAAGAATGCGCCGAGCAACTGGCGGCGTGTCGGGTGCTCGCCATAAAAGAGCGCGCCGACCGCCAGCATCCACAAGGGCATGCTCGACGCGATGAGCGTCACGTTGATGGGGGTGGAGGTCTGCAGCGCAAAGTACTGCATCGCGTTGTAGCAACCCACGCCCAGGAAGCCGAGCAGGGCAAGGTAGGGCCAGCGTGCGCGTACGGCCTGCAGGTCATTGAAGACCCGATGCCCGAGCGGCAACAGGATCAGCAGCGCCAGTGCCCAGCGCAGCCCGCTCAAGGCCAGCGGCGGCACCGAGCCGACCAGCAAACGCCCGACCACGGCATTGCCCGCCCACAGCAGCGGCGGCAGGGTCAGGAAGAAGGCGATGCGGGCGGTGAGATGGTGTTGAGCCATCCCCCCAGTGTCTCAGGGCTTTTCTGGGACCGGTCGAGGCGGGCTGCTGCGCAGGATTCACCCGGAGGTGACTTCCATCTGCAGATGAAGCGGGGTTCGGCAGCGCTCTTTGAAGCCTGAGCGTGGCGCTGGCCCGTTACGCTCGCATCGCAGCATGGCACCCACGGCCTGCACCTGACGATGCATACCTTCGAACCACCCCGCCTCGCTCAAGTTTTCTACATCAGCCGCTCGCTGGCCACGCCGGCAGAGGTCGAGAAGATCCTTCAAGGCGCGCGTCATCAGAACCGCCAGCGCGGCGTCACGGGTTCACTGGTGTTCACGGGCGGCCACTTCGCGCAGTTGCTGGAGGGCACCACCGTGGCGCTGGCCGACACCATGGCCGTCGTTACAGCCGACCGCCGGCACCAAGCCGTCAGGCGTCTCGTCGAAGGCGAACTCGCCAAACGCCGTTTTGAAGGCTGGAGCATGGCATTCACCGAGGCACCCGGCGCCGACGATCTGATCGAACAACTGCTGACCCAGCCCGAGGTGTCCGCCGCGCGCGCCGGCCGCTTGCTGGGGCTGATGTTCAAGGTTCCCGTGTTCTAGCGCGTCAACAGGCCCTAACGGCGCACCAGCGGCGCACGAAACTCGTAGCCCACCTTCGCCACGGCGTGAACGGGCACCAGCGGCTGGCCGGCCTGCTCGATGCGCTTGCGCAGCCGGTACACGGTGGCGTGCAAGGCGTTTTCGGTCGAGCCGCCTGCCGCTTCAGCCCCCCACAGGCGCTCCATCAACACGCGGCGCCCGACCTTGCCACCCTCGGCGTCGGCAAGACAGCCGACGATCGCCAGGTCGCTCTCGCTCAGCGGTATCCGCGTGCCATCGGGTGCCAGCAAGGTAGCGTGCGCATCGAGCAGCGTCCATGGGCGTGACGCGGGTGCCGATGCCGCAGTCTGCTGCTGCAACCGCCGCCTCACCGCGGCCATGGCGGCCACAAGGTGATCGGTGGGCGCGTCGGGGCGCAACACCATGTCGGCGCCCGAGTCGAGGGCCAGCACGAACTCGCCTTCTGCCTCGTCGCCCAACACCAGGAGGCCAGCTGTGCTGCGGCGGCGAATCAGGCGTATCAGGTCGATGCCGCGCACGCCCCGCTGCGCCAGGTGAACCACGTAGAAATCGAAGTCAAAGGCGTTTGGCGCAAGCAGGAAGTCGTCGCTGTCTTCGAAACCTGTGACTGCATCGGCCAACGAGCGGGGCGCGACTCGCTTATGGCCGATCCATGCCAGGGAGGCGCGATGCAGGCTGGCTGATGTGGGTTTCACAGGTATCAACTGAAGAACAGGTTGCTAGGCCGCAGGATACGTCAGTTGTGATGAGCTATTCAGCTCATATTAAAGGGCTATGATGAAATATTGTCACCATGTGATTCTCTTCACGATGCATCAGTTCTGACGACTTTCAAGGTCACTTCTTATCCGATATGGTGCCACCACCCCTTGCTCAAAAGAGATTGATCCATGAACTTCAACCACCTGACTGTGCGCGCCAAGCTCGGCCTGGCGTTCGGCGGGCTCGCCGCTTTTGTCTTGCTGATCTCCGGGCTTTCTTTGAAAGCGCTGGGCGACTCCAACGAACGTTTCGTGAACTATGTCGGCGGCATAAATGCGCGTGCCGACTTGGCCGAGCGCGTGCGCAGCGCGGTCGACCGCCGCGCCATTGCCGCGCGCAACCTGGTGCTGGTGACCAAGCTCGCCGATCTGGCCGAAGAAAAGGCCCTCGTGACCCAGGCGCACGACGATGTGAAGGCCAGCCTGGCCCAGTTGAAGCAGCTCGGGTCGGGCAGCAGCGACGCGTCGGCCAAGGCCAGCAGTCTCATTGCCGAGATCGGCCGCGTAGAGCAGGCCTATGGCCCGGTGGCCCTGGCCATCGTCGACCTTGCGCTCAACCAGAAGAATGCGGAAGCCATTGCCAAGATGAACGACGAGTGCCGCCCCTTGCTGGCCTCGCTTCTCAAGGCGACGGGTGAGTTCGCCGCCTACACCGAGGCCCAAGCCCGGCAACTGACCCAGCAAGCTGCGGCGCAATATTCAGCGCAACGAAGCCTGCTGATCGTGGGGTGTGTGCTGGCCTTCTTGGCCGCCGCTGTTGCGGGCGTGCTGATCACCCGCAGCCTGACCCTCGCCCTGGGCGCCGAGCCTGCCGAGCTTGGGCGGGTCGCGCAGCGTGTGGCCAGCGGCGACCTGAGCCGCATTGCCCACGCAGAGCGCGCCCCGGGCGGCAGCGTGCTGGCCTCCTTGGCTGCCATGCAGGCGAGCCTTGCCACGATCGTGGGCCAGGTGCGCAGCGCCTCGGATTCGATCGCCACCGGCTCTGCCGAAATTGCCACTGGTAACGCCGACCTGAGCCAGCGCACCGAAGAGCAGGCCAGCAATCTGCAGCAGACCGCGGCCTCGATGGAGCAGCTCACCAGCACGGTCAAGAACAACGCCGCGACCGCCCAGCAGGCCAACCAGCTGGCCGCCCAGGCCTCGGCCGCGGCCTCGAACGGGGGCTCGGCCGTGAGTCAGGTGGTCGAGACGATGCAAGACATCGCCCACTCGTCGAAGAAGATCGCCGACATCATCGGCGTGATCGATGGCATCGCCTTCCAGACCAACATCCTGGCGCTCAATGCCGCGGTAGAGGCAGCCCGCGCCGGCGAGCAGGGCCGCGGCTTTGCCGTGGTGGCCAGCGAGGTGCGCTCGCTCGCGCAACGTTCTGCCAACGCGGCCAAAGAGATCAAGACCCTCATCGGCGACAGCGTGGAGAAGGTCGAGGCCGGCTCACGCCAGGTCAACGATGCCGGTCAGTCGATGAGCACCATCGTGGCCCAGATCAAGCACGTGAACCAGTTCATCGAAGAGATCTCGCGCGCTACCGTCGAGCAGACCAGTGGCATCAGCCGGGTGGGCGATGCGGTCAGCCAGCTCGACCAGGTCACCCAGCAGAACGCCGCCTTGGTGGAGCAAAGCGCCGCCGCCGCAGAGAGCCTGCGTCACCAGGCCGCGCGCATGGCCGAGGTGGTGGGGGTGTTCAAGCTCTGAGAGCTGGCGGCCAGTGAATGCTGTCGATCTGCCCGCAGTTTTCGAACAGCGGCCTGGCAAACAGGTAGCCCTGCATGAGCTTCACACCCATGTCTTGCAGGCACAGGCACTCGTCGATGGTTTCGACCCCTTCGGCGAGCACCCTGATGCCGAGCTCTTCACAGATGCGCGCCACACCCCGCACGATGGCCTGGCGGGCGGGCAGATGGTCGATGCCGCGCACCAGCTCCATGTCGAGCTTGATGATGTCGGGCTGAAAGTCGGCCAGCAGGTTGAGGCCTGCGTAGCCGGCGCCGAAGTCGTCGATGGCGGTCAGGAAGCCGATGCGTTTGTACTCGCGCAGGATCTCGGCCAACCACTTGCCGTCGTTGACACGCTCCCCCTCCACGGTCTCGAAGATGATGCGGTCGACCGGGAAGTTGTGCTGCTTTGCAGCTTGCAGCGTGGCACGAATGCACAGCTCGGGCCGGTAGATCGCGTTGGGCATGAAGTTGATCGACAGATGCGTCTGCATGTTCAGCAGCGCAGCGGTCTTGATGGCCTTGGTGCGGCAGGCCTGGTCGAAGCGGTAGCGGTTGGCCTCGTTGACCTGTGAGAGCACGCTGAGCGCGCCTTCCCCGGCGGGGCCGCGCACGAGGGCTTCGTGCGCAAAGATCTGCCGTGTCGTGATGTCGACGATGGGCTGATAGGCAAAACTGAACTGAAAGCCGAGGCGCTCGCTGGTGCTGCAGTCCCCACAAGCCTCGGTGTCGTCCATCGGAACGAAATCGGAGGGCTGCGCCTGCTGGATGGGGATCATGGGCGGCTCGTTGCGTGAGCTAATCAGTCTAACGCGGGCTGCTCCAGCTTGCATCGCAGCCCTTGTCACCCTGCAGTCTCTCAGGGTTTGGGCAGGCTGCCGACCACGCCCTGCACGAACCAGTTCATACCCGCAAGCGTGGTGTCGTCCATCACGCCGGTGGCCTGTCGCACTTCGCCGGCGTTGTCGTTCAGCTGGCCGGAGAAGGGATGAAAACGACCGGCCACGATGTCGGCCTCGCGCTTCTTCACGAGCGAGGCCACGTCGGCCGGCACCGAGCTCGAGAAGGGCGCGAGCGCGACGAAGCCGTCTTTCATGCCGCCCCACACCGGTTTGGCTTGCCAACTGCCCTTGAGTACCGCTTCGGCCACGCGGGTGTAGTACGCGCCCCACTGATGCGTGATGGCGGTGAGCTGCGCATCGGGCGCAAAGCGGCTCATGTCGCTCTGGTAGGCGATCACGCGCACACCTTTGCTCTTGAAGTGCGCCTGCGCCGTTTGCGGCACGGCGGATGAGCCGCTGTGGTTGGTCAGCACATCGGCGCCCTGGTTGATGAGCGTGACCGCGGCCTCGCGCTCGCGTGCCGGGTCGAACCAGGTGTTGAGCCACAGTACCTTCACCTGCGCCTGCGGGTTGGCTGCGCGCATGCCCAGCGCGAAGGCGTTGATGCCCTGGATCACCTCGGGCACCGGGAAGCCCGCCACATAACCGGCCACGCCACTCTTGCTGCTCTTGCCCGCGAGCAGTCCGGCGAGGTAGCGCGCTTCGTAGTACCGCGCGTTGTAGGTGTTGAGGTTCTTGGCCGTCTTGTAGCCGCCTGCGTGTTCGAAGCTGACCTGCGGGAAATCGGCCGCCACGCGCAGCGCCGGGTCGAGGTAGCCGAAGCTGGTGGCAAAGATAAGCGTGTGACCCTGTGCAGCCAGGTCGCGCATCACGCGCTCGGAGTCGGCGCCTTCGGCCACGGCTTCGATGGCGGTGGTTTGAACGCGGGCCCCGAGCGCCTTTTCCATCGCCAGGCGGCCCTGGTTGTGTTGGTAGGTCCAGCCCGCTTCACCGATGGGGCTCACGAATACGAAGCCGACCTTGAGCGGTGGCTTGGCCGGTGAGGTCTGTGCGTTGGAAGAGGCGGCCGCAGCCGCGAGCATCGCGGCCAACAGGCCGCGGGCGAGGTTTTTGAACATGGTGTTCCTCTACATGGCCCCGGGGTTGAGGAGAAGGCAAACCGCCTGCGGGGGCACGCAGGCGGCTGGTGTGCGAATTGTCGCAGCTGCCGAAATCTCCATGAGTTAGGGGGTGTCGCTTGCAGGCAAACCCTGTGGGCTTTTCCGTTAAGCAATCGTCAGAATCGGCAAAGTAGTGGGTCTTTGGGTAGTACTTACTTGTTGCTAATTCCTGACCGCGCTTCAAAAATCTACAAAACGTTCTGACAAACCGGAGGTGGGCTCATGAACCGACTCGCACGCTGCATCACCGTGGGCGCTGTCGCCGCGAGTGCCTGGTTCACAGCCGCAACCGCCTTCGCCCAGAGTGCCCCGGCCGCCGCGGCCAGTGCAGCCGCCGCCTCGCCAGTCACCACCCCACCCCCCGTTTTCAACGGCGCCGACACCGCCTGGATGCTCATCTCCACCGTGCTGGTGATGATCATGACCATGCCCGGCATCATGCTGTTCTACGGCGGCATGCTGCGCTCGAAAAACGCGCTTTCCATCGTGGCGCACACGGTGGCTTCGGCTTCGGTCATCACCGTCTTGTGGGCCATGTTCGGCTACTCCATCGCCTTCACGGCCGGTGGGCCCTGGTTTGGCGACACCTCACGTTTCTTTGCTGCCGGGCTCATCGGTGCCGGCGTGGGCGGGCACCCGATCGCGCCAGGCATTCCCGAGTCGGTGTTCTTCCTGTTCCAGCTCTCATTCGCCATCATCACCTTCGCGCTGGTGCTGGGCGCCACCGCCGAGCGCATGCGACTGGGTGTGACGATCGTGTTTGCCGCGTTCTGGATGTTGCTGGTCTACGCGCCCATCGCCCACTGGATCTGGCACCCCAACGGCTGGCTGGCCAAGATGGGCCACATGGACTTTGCCGGCGGCACCGTGGTGCACATCGCCTCGGGTGTCACCGGCCTGGTGGCGGCCATCGTGCTCGGGCCGCGCCGCGGCTTCGGCAAGGAGCCGATGATTCCGCACAACCTGATGCTCACCGTGCTGGGCGCTGGCCTCTTGTGGGCGGGGTGGTTCGGCTTCAACGCCGGATCGGCCTTCGAGGCCAGCCCGCGTGCAGCCGGTGCGCTGCTGGCCACGCAGGTGGCGGCCTGTGCGGGGGCCATGTTGTGGGGCTTCTGCGAATACGTGCGGCGTGGCCAGTGGAGCGTGCTCGGCATGATGTCGGGCGCCATTGCGGGCCTCATCGCCGTCACGCCGGCCTCGGGTTACGTGGGCATCAACGGTGCGCTGTCCATCGGCGCGGCGGCCGGGGTGCTTTGTTTCTTTGCCGTCGTTTACTTCAAGTCGCTGACCGGCATTGACGACTCGCTCGACGTGTTTGCCTTGCACGGCATTGGGGGCCTCATCGGCACGTTGTTGACGCCGGTCTTCGCGTTGGTGGCGATTGCGCCGGTCACGGCCACGGTCTGGACCAACTGCATCGGCGCCCTCGCGGTGTTCGCTTACGCGGGCGGCATGACGTGGGTGATTCTCAAGGTCATCTCGCTGGTGATGAGCCTGCGTGTCGGAGCGGCTCAAGAGAGTGTGGGGCTCGACATCTCGGAGCACGGTGAGATGCTGGCCCCCAGCGCACCCGTGCAGGGCTGAAGCGTCACTCCAGGCCGATGAGTACCACCACCATGAGCGGCGCTGACGACAACAGCCACCTGATGAACTACCTGGTGCGCATGATCGTGCCGCTGCGGCGCGAGTTTGGCCGCAACCTCGACGTGACCCAGTTCCTGCACGACTTCGCCTACGCGCGCGAGGTGATGGACCAGGCCCTGAGCAGCCAGGATTCACGCCTGCGCGAGTACGCCGTCTACGTGCAGCAGCGTTACCACGGGCCCCGGGTGGCCGACTCTCCCGCGCCGCAGGCCGAGCCTGCCAAGCCGGCCGTTGCCGCGCCGGCGGCGACCAGCCAGTCGGTGGACGAAGCCGAGCTCCGGGCTCGGATGCTGAAGAAGTACACCGACGGTTTGCGCTGATCCGCCCGGGCAGCGCGGCTTCACACCAGGGCGAGCACGCTTCTTTCGGCAGTGGCGGTGCGCGGCTTGATGGTGGCGGGCACGCCCATCGCCACCGAGTTCGACGGCACGTCGGTGATCACCACCGCATTGGCGCCGATCAGCACGTTGTTGCCAATGGTGATCTGCCCCAGCAGCTTGGCGCCGGCGCCGATGTCGACGTTGTTGCCGATCACCGGCGCGCACGGTGACTCCACATGCCGCAGACCGATCGACACTCCATTGCGAATGCGGCAGTTGTCTCCGAATTTCGCGTAGCCGCTGACGATGATGCCGCCGAAGTGGTCGATGATGAAATTGCGGCCGACCTCCGCTTCGCAAGGCAGATCGACACCCGTGATGATTTGCACCAGCTTGTAGGCGATCTTGTAGATCAGCGAGAAGGCCTTGCGCAGCAGCACCGGCCTCACGCCGTAGCGCCAGCGCCCGAAGCGATAGACCAGCATGACCCAGAAGCCTTGTTCCCACCACTTGCCTTTGTAGGAGCGCAGGTCTGCGCGAATGTTGTCGAACATAGGGAAAAGTCTCGGAGCCGGAGGGAAGCCTGAACAGAAGCTGAATCAGGCGGGCGCAGCATACCTCAGGGCACCGGGAAAACGCGTAGGACAACGCCGACACCTTGCGGCTCGTCGGGCGATCTGCAAACAGAGGCTGTCTCGTCAGCCGGCGGCAAACACCGCGTCGAGCTGTTTTGACCAGCGGTGTTTGTCGTCGGCCGACGCAAAGCTGGCATCAAAGCTGTTGAGCGCGAGCTGGTAGGCATGGCGCGCGCTCAGCTGCGGCAGCGCCTCGAAGGTCTCGACGAAGTTCTGGTTCATGTAGCCGCCGAAGTAGGCCGGGTCGTCGGAGTTGATGGTCACGCACAGACCGGCTTCCATCAAGGTGGCGAGGTTGTGTTCGGCCAGGGTCTTGAAGACGCACAGCTTCACGTTGGACAGCGGGCACACCGTGAGCGGCATGCGTGCCGCGGCCAGGCGCAGCACCAGGCGTGGGTCTTCGAGGCAACGCACGCCGTGGTCGATGCGCTCGACCTTGAGCAGCTCGATCGCGTCCCAGATGTAGTCGGGCGGGCCTTCTTCGCCGGCATGGGCCACCACGTGCAGGCCGAGCGCGCGGCAACGCTCGAAGACACGCTCGAATTTGTCTGGCGGGTTGCCGCGCTCGCCGCTGTCCAGGCCGACGCCGACGAACAGGTGACGCCAGGGCAGCGATTCTTCGAGCGTGGCGAAGGCGGCTTCTTCGCTCAGGTGCCGCAGGAAACACATGATGAGCAAGGAACTCACGCCCAGCTCGCGCTGGGCTGTCTCGCTCGCACGCGTCAGGCCCTTGATGACGGTCTCGAAGCTCACGCCACGGTCGGTGTGGGTCTGCGGGTCGAAGAAGAGCTCGGCGTGCACCACGTGGTCGGCCGCGGCGCGGCGAAAGTAGGCCATGGCCATGTCGAAGAAGTCTTCTTCTTTCAGCAGCACGCTGGCGCCGGCGTAGTAGATGTCGAGAAAGCTCTGCAGGTCGGTAAAGGCGTAAGCGGCGCGCAGGGCCTCGACGCTCGCATAGGGGATGGAGACACCGTTTCGCTGCGCCAGCGCGAAGATCAGCTCGGGCTCCAGCGAGCCTTCGATGTGGATGTGCAACTCGGCCTTGGGCATGTCGCGCAGCAGGTCGGGCAGGCGCTCGCGTGGGATGGTGTTCACGGAGTCGGGGGCGGTGGTCATCAACACACTCCAAAAGTGATGCCGCGTTCGTTCAAGAAGCGGCGGTACGCGGCCGAGCTTCGGTCGGCGGCGCTGTGAACTTCGCCGCCACTCAGGGGCAGCAGCTTCGGGCTTTGAGATTCGAGCACGGGGCGATCCTGCATGAAGATCGTGTCTTGAAACTGACGCAGATCGTCGTCGCTCGAATCGAAATCGGTCAAGGCGACGCGAAACCACACGCGACTGCGCTCGGGCTCGATGGGGCAGACAAAGAGGCCGATCACGTCTTGATAACCGTCTTGCGCCTGCGGCAGCTTGGTCAGCTGCGCGGTGTACGGGCCGGTGAGTTCGTAGCGGTAGTCGACCAGGCCACCCTCGGCCGCGAGGCGGTTGCTCTGCGGCTGCCAAGCCTGGCAGTCGTTGGCGATGAAACCGTGCGCGGTGGGGTCTATGCGGTAGGCGGCGAGCTGCGTGTGGGCACGGTCGCCCAGCACGCCCTCGTGCACGAAGCCGAAGTGGGCCAGGTCAAGAAAGCTTTCGACGATGCGCGGCGCACTGGTGTTCACCTCATACGGCCCGCACAGCAGCTTGCGCAGGCGAGCATCTTGTTCGGCGTCGAAGGCCGGCGGCAGGCTGCGGCTGGTTTGCAGCCGCACCCAGATCAGGCCGTGGGCTTCGTGCGCCTCGTGGGTGCAGGCGGTGTGTGAGGCGGGCGGTTTGAAGTCGGGCAGGGCGGGGATGAGCTGGCAGGCACCTTCGGCCGCGAATTGCCAGCCGTGGTACGGGCACTCGATGCGCGAGCCCTCGTCGGTGTGCAGCACCCGGCCAAGCGACAGCTTGGTGCCGCGGTGTGGGCAGCGGTCGGCCCAGGCGTGGGCCTGGCCGAAGTGGTCTCGCCACAGCACCACGTCGTGCGCGAGCAGGCGCACGGGCAGTGGCGCATCGGCGAGCGATGCGCTGTCTGCCACGGGGTGCCACAGGGTGGTTTCGATCATGGGTGGTTTGAAAGAACGAAGGCCGCACGCAGCGGCCTTCGAATCATGCCGCGGCGAGTGTTACTTCGCGCCCGGCACCTTGCCTTCGACACCCTTCACATAGAAGTTGACGCCACCGAGGAACTTGTCGTCTGCGGCTTCGCCCTTCTTGACCACTTCCTTGCCGTCCTGGCCGAGGATGGGGCCTTTCCAGATGACGTAGCTGCCGTCTTTGAGGCCCGCCTTGATGGTCTCGACCTTGGTCTTGATCTCGGCCGGCACCTTGTCGGAGATCGACACGATGTCGATGGCGCCTTCTTTCACGCCCCACCACACGCTGCCGGTGGCCCACTTGCCTTCGAGTGCATCACCGGTGGCCTTGATGTAGTACGGCGCCCAGTTGATGATGGCCGAGGCGAGGTGCGCTTCGGGGGCGTAAGACGACATGTCGCTGTCCCAGCCGAAGGCCATCTTGCCGGCCTTGGCAGCGGTCTTGAGCACGGCCGAGGAGTCGGTGTTCTGGAACAGCACGTCGGCGCCGCCGTTGATCAGCGACTGCGCGGCTTCGGTTTCTTTCGGGGGATCGAACCACTTGTTGACCCACACCACCTTGGTCTTGACGGCCGGGTTGACCGACTGCGCGCCCATCGTGAAGCTGTTGATGTTGCGGATCACTTCGGGGATCGGGATCGAGCCGAC
>JACMKJ010000151.1 GCA_014380155.1 Rhizobacter sp.
CGAGCAAGCCAGCCGCATGCACGCGGTTGCGGCGCAGCGCGGCGAGCAGGCGCAGCAGGCCACGCCAGGCACGCACCACCGAGCGCCGCCAAAGCGGGCGCGCTTCAGTTGCAGCCACAGCCGCCTCCTTGCACGCCAGTGGCACCACGGCCGCCTTCGCGCACTTCGCGCACGTGCTCGTAGTGCTTGTCAGACATGCCGTTGCGCGAGAACTGCATGATCGGCGAGGCGAGGCGCTCGCGTTCATATGGCTTCACCCAGGGCTCGATGCTGCCGCACCCCGACAGCAGCAGCGCGCAAGCCGTGAGCGCTGCGAGCCGGGCTGGTGACAGAAGCTTCGGCATGTTCATTCCTTGAGCAGGTCGCGGATCTGCTTGTCGTACAGGTCTTCGTAGCCATCTTGGTAGCCACGGTGCAGGTAGCGCACCCGGCCGCTGCGGTCGATGACCATCGTCGAGGGCATGCTGTTGAGGTCGTACAGGCGGCTCACCTTCTTGTCGGTGTCGAGCAGCACGGGGAAGTTGACGCCCAGCTTGGCCGACAGGTCGGCGGCGTTTTTCACGTTGTCGTCGACGTTCACACCCATCAGCACCAGGCCCGAAGACTTGTACTTGTCGGCGATGCGGTTCAGATGCGGCATTTCCTTGCGGCACGGGCCGCACCAGGTGGCCCAGAAGTTGACCAGCACCACCTGGCCACGCTGCTCTTGCAGGCGCATGTTGCTGCCGCTCAGGGTGCGCAGGGTGAAGTCAGGGGCGGCGGCGCCGACCGTGGCTGCCGCGCTGGCCAGCGTGGTGCCGGCCGCCAGCAGCAGGCCCAAGGTGGCACGCAGGGCATGCACGGAGAAGAAGGATCGCGAGGTCGTCATGAAGCACCTGTCAGAAGAAGAAGGTTGCACCCAGGGTCATCTCTAAGTTCTGGGTTCGCTGGCGTTTGCCGAGCAGGTCGAGCTCGAACATGTGGTTGCGCATGTCGACTTGAAGCGCGGCCCAGTCGGCCAGGAACACACGCGCGCCGAAGCCGAAGTTGTAGGTCTGCTTGCGCTGGTTGTCGAAGCCGATGCGCAGGCTGGTGTTGCCGATGCCGCCGATGATGTAGAGCGCCGAGGTCTTGGCCCAGCTGCGGCCGATGAACACCTCGCCGGGCAGCACGTTGTAGCCAATCGACAGGTTGTAGTACTTGAGCTTCTCTTCGGCCGAAATGAAGATGCCGCCCGGCAGGATCTGGCGGAAGGCTTCGTCGCTGACCTTGGTCTGGCCATAAGCTCCTTCGACGAAGAAGTCTTCGGTCACGTGGTAGCCCAGGCGCACACCGCTCACCGAGTTGGAGCCGAAGTTCTGGGTGGCATAGGTGCCGGTGAACAGGCCGAGTTCGAAGTCGTTCGACGGGATCTTGGGCACCTTGACGTCGCGCCGGTCGACCTGCGGCACGATCACCTGTTCGTTGGCCGGCTTCTGCTCTTGGGTGTCTTTTTCGTCTGCCGCACGGGCACCCGTGGCCGCCGCCCACAGGGCAGCGATCAACAGCAGGAAGGCAAATGGCTTGGTGTGCATGGGGTCGTCCGTTAGAGCCCGTCAGAAGAAGAACGATATGCCGGCCGCGACCGCACGGTACTCGCCCACACGCGTTTCGCCGAGGAAGGCGGTGTAGAAGGTGTAGTCGACACGGGCCACAAAACGGTCGGTGAGGTGGTAGCGCAGGCCCACCGCTGCGTTGGCCATGTTGACGTTGGTCGTTTGTGCGCCCACCAGGCTGGCGTTGGGGATGTTCTTGAACTTGCCCACCCCGATGCCGAGAAACGGCGACAGCCGGCGGTGCGACCAGGGCTCGGAGTTGAGGTTGATGTGCCAGAAGTCGGTGCCGGAAAACACGCCCTGCACCTGGCCGATGGTGGCTTCGAACGACAGCGTGTCAGACACGCGGTAGCCCGTCCAGACCTTGAGCAGTGGCTCTTTCTTGAAGCGGCCCCAACCGGCGCCCATCTCGAGCTTGCGGCTCAGGTAGTCGTCGAGCAGCACGTCGCGAAAGGTCTTTGCGCTGCCGGCTTCGGTGAGGGTGCGCTCCAGCTGCTGGCGAACCACCCAGCCGACCGTGCCCTTGGCGGTGCGCACCTTGAACCAGTCGGTGTGGCGCGACTCGATCTCGATCCAGTCTTCACGCTCGACCACATGGAACACCGGGAAGCCACGGCCCGGCCCGGTGCGCACTTCGAGGTAAGGGTCGGCCACCTTCAGGCGCTCAAGCGGCGCATCGGCAGCTTGGGCCGGCGCCACAGCCAAGCCAGCGCCCAGCAACAGGGCGCCCGAGAACATGACCTTGCGCAACACAGTCAGACCCGCGAACAGAAAGCTCATTGAGTGGGGCACGTCCCTGGGGCCGGGTCGTAGCTGAACTCGCTCTGCCCCACCGGCGCGGGGTGCGTCATCCAGTACATGAGCAGCCTGACGTTGTTGTCGAGGTCGGTCTCGAAAATCAGGCCTCCGCCGTGCAGCACGTTGCGCACCAGCGGCTTGCTGATGAGGCGGCTCTGGGAGATGGCGGTGAAGACCACCTCGCCCTGAGACGAGTAGAAGTTCTTGTACATGTCCGTGCTGCGGATCACGTCGGCGGTGTTGGCCGGGTTGGCCAGGTCGACCACCGCGGCCGAAGCGATGACCCTGAAGGCACCGCCCGTACCCGCCGCATTGTCATGGCAACCAGAGCCGGCGCAAGTGTTGGTGGTGGCCGTGCCCGGAATGGGCAACTGCGCGATGAAGATGGGGTTGATGCAGCGCTGGAAGTAGGCGAAGGACAGGCTTTGCCCACCCCGCGCCTCTTCGTTGTTCACATTCGGCGGGTTGCCGAGCGGGCTGCCGCCGCCGCAACCCGTGCCCAGGCTGAGCACCGCAGCACACACACCCGCCCATTTGAGGAGCGTTGGCGTGCGCCGCGTTGAAGCTAGCTCTTGCGTCATCGGCATCCCGTGGCAATCCAGGCCGCGATGGTGTTGTAGGCGGCACTGCCCACCGGCAACACTGCAGCCGTGCCACCCAGCGGGTGCGGCGCCGTCGACGGCCTGCTGAGCAGGTAGTTCGAGCTGGCGACGCAGGTGTCGGAGATCATCGACAAGGTCACGTTGAAATCACCCTCGGCGCTGCCGGTCAGCACGAAGCGATTGTCGCGGAAGGCGGTGCCCGTGGGGGTGCCTTCGTCGCTGCCCACGGCTTGGTGGCAGCTGGCCGCGCAGGTCGAGCGCAGGATCGGGTGGATCGTGGTCTCGAATGCCGACTCGCTCAGGCCATTGACCGAGCGCACGCCGCCAGCGGGGTCGAACGGGTCGTTGTAGTACTGGCCGCCCAGGTCCATCCACTCGACCAGCACACGCTTTTCAGCGGCATTGAGCATCGTGGCGTGGTTGATCGTCGGTGTGGGGTACTCGGTGCGGGCACCGGCGCTGGCGAGCAAGGTTTCGCCGAACAGGATCTCGGTCAGTCGGCTCTTGCGGGCGATACCCGCCGAGTTGGCAGCGCCCGAGCTGGCTTCGACCAACGCCGCGCCACGCACGATCATCGGCACGCCGTTTTCCAGGCGGATCTGCGGCAGACCGGTGGTGGAGTCGATCACCGGGTCGCCGAGCATCAGCTCTTCATACGATGTGACACGGCCGGTGCCGGACGTCGTGCCACGCAGGTCGAGCGCGGCCGAGTCGGCATGGCAGCCGGTGCAGGTGTTGGCGCCAGCCACACCACGCGAACGTGTCCACAGCGGCTGGACGTGCTCAGGGTAGTTGATGATGCCGCGGCGCAAGCCGGTGGTGGCGGGCACGGCCGTCGCCAGGTCGTCGGCGGGGTTGGCGTTGCCGGTGTAGCGGATGGCGATGGCCGGGCGAGCGGTCACACCCGTCTGGGTGGTGTCGGCCCACACGTCGGTGAAGCTCATGTCGGGCGACAGGCTCAGCAGCGCCGCGTTCTGGCGGGTGCGGGTCGATGCCATGGTTTCACCCGACTGGTGGTCACTGGCCAAAGCGGCAACCAGGGCTGCGGGCATGGTGTTGACCACCACGCCGGAGTTCAGCGAAGCGCCGCGACGCGGGCTGTGGCAACCGTCGCAGGTGCGGCGTTCACCCGGACGAACCTGGATCCAGTTGGTGTGCGTCTGCAGACCACGGCCCTTGTTGTCGATGATCGACAGTGCGATCGGGGTGTCGGCCGGCACATGCAGCTTGAACGAACCATCGGGCTCGACCGGTGCGTAGCCGAGGATCTGCTGCTGTTCGAACTCGGTCTCGCCGATCGAGCCGCGCAGGCCGGTCATGCCGGAAGGCGGTGCCACCGCACGGGTCACGCGGACGAAGCGCACCGGCGAGCAGCCGTAGGCGGCGTCGGCCGGGTTCTTCATGCGAACCAGGTCGGCCACCATCGAGCGGGTTTCGGTCGGCTCGACGGGGGCAGCGGTCATGGCGATGCCTGTGGTGCAACCCGCCGGGCGGTCCGCAGCGGTCAGCATGCGTTCGCCCATGCGGCCGAGGCCGTCGGTGTCGTACACGCTGCGCACTTCGATCAGGGCCATGTTTTGCGCCGCCAGGGCCGCGTCAACCGCGGTCGGTTGGGTGGCGTTCGGCTCGGCGCGGGCCTGCAGCGGGATCGGGTCGGTGTACATGAAGCCCGGGGGCGGCGCGGCCACGATCATCCAGGTCTGGTTGGCCGGGTTGAACATGTAGACGGCGTAGGCGGACGGCGCGTTGTCGCGCAGCGAGTCGCCGGCCACGGCGGCTGCCATGCGGTTGCGGTCACCCAGGCGGGACTTTTCAGCGTCGGTCAGGGTCGCACAAGAAACCACGATGCCATCACGCGTCACTTCACACGGGCGGTACGACACCAGCACGCGGTTGGTGCCGTCCCACAGCGGGTAAGGCGTGGTGATGCGGCCGTATTCAGACAGGCCGCCTCCCGAGTTGAGCGCTTGCGCCGTCACCGAGCGCTGGCCGCCCTGAGCGGGCACGGTGGTGTTGGCGGGGGTGTTGTTCTCGGAGTAGTCGGCCGCGTTGACGAACATCATCGCGCCGCCTTCTTGCGTGCGCGACAGCGGCATCAGCGAGGTGGCCAGGTGGCCGCGGTACGGGCCGTTCGGGTCCATGTCACGCGGGTGCAGGAAGCTGTTGCCCGGGCTTTGGGCGCCGTAGAGCACGAACATGTCGGTGCCATCGGGCTTGGCGCGGAACACGGCGAAGCGGTTGCGGTCGCCCACGTGCTCCCAGCGCGAGAACATGATGTCGCCGTTGGGGCGCACCACCGGGTTGCGGTCATGGCTCTGGTTGAACGAGATCTGCTGGATGTTGGCGCCGGTGGCGTCCATCGTGTGCAGGTTCAGCACCGCCTCGCGCTCGTATTCGTCGAGCGCCTTGTAGTTCTGGCCGAGCGCCTGGTTCAAACGAGCCTTGGCCTGGCGGTTGGACGCAAACACGAAGCCGGCGCCTGCGGGCAGGTAGGCCGGGTCGACGTCGTCGTCTTGTGTCGAGCTGGTCAGGCGACGCAGCGTGCCGCCGGTCAGGCCGCCGGTGCTCATGTCGTATTCCCAGATGTTCCAGCGGCCGGTACAGGCCGCCACACCGCCAACGGTCGAGGTGTTCGACGTCGGGCAACGCAGCGAGAACACGATCTTCTTGCCGTCATACGACGCTTCGGGGTCGGAGGCATCGCCGCGGCCCTGAGTGATCGAGGCAGTGATGTTGTGCTCGGGCGCACTGGGTGACGACTTCTCGCGCACCATCAGGTCACCGCCGGCCGCGGAGTTGGTGCCGTCGGTCGGGTTCATGCTCAGCGCGGTCGAGCGCTTCGCGTAGGTCAAGGGCACGTCACCCGCGACCGTGACGGTGCTGCCACTGTCGCTGCTGGTGCCGCTGCCGCAACCCACGAGCAAAACGCTCGCCGCTGCTGACATGCACGCCAGCACACACACCCTTGTCAGGACTTTTTTCATATTCGCCTCCATACGAGTCCGATCAATCACAAACGACATGCTGGTCATTGGTGGCGCGGCTGCGAGGCCCCGCTCAACAAGCCAGACGAGTAGTGCAAGACACCGGACGCATCTACCACCACCGCATCAACACCGGGCAACGACTCGACGAGCCGCATGCCCTTGTCCAACCCCATCACAAACAAACACTTCGACAGACCCTCGGTCGTCAGCCCGTCATCCGCAAGGATGGTCACGCTGCGCACCGCGCTCGGCGACTGGCCGGTCTTGGGGTCGATCAGGTGGTGAAAACGAACGCCGCCTTCTTCAAAGAAGCGCTCGTAGTCACCTGAAGTTGAAATCGCCACGTCTTCCAGGGGCAGCACCGCCACCACCTCGCCGGCACGGCGCGGGTCGCGGATGCCGATGGTCCAGGGGCGGCCGCCGCGGTCACCCATCACGTGGCTGTCACCGCCGGCAGCGACCGTCGCGTTGACGATGCCGTGGCGCTTCAAGATGGCCACGCTGTTGTCGACCGCGTGGCCCTTGGCAAAACCGCCGAGGTCGATGCGCACTCCTTCACGTGCAAATCGCAGCGTGCGCGCCTTGCGATCAAGAACGAGGTGGCGGTAGCCGACCGTGGCGCGTGCGCGCTCCAAGGCTTCGTCGCTCGGCCTGATGCCCAGGCGATAGTCGAAGAGCTGGCCGATGCCGGCAAAGGTGATGTCGAACGCGCCGTCGGACAACTCGGAGAACTCGATCGCCCGTGCGATCAGCCGCGTCATTTCGTCGCTCAGCGACACCGGGCGGCGGGCGGCTTCGCGGTTGATCACCGACAGCTCGGAGTCATGCTTGTGCGGGCTCATCGTGCGGTCGATGCGGTGCATCTCTGCCATCACCGCGTCGATGGCGGCCTCGCCCGCGGCGCGGTTGCCGCTCCAGAGCTCGACACGAATCGCCGTGCCCATGATCGCCTCTTCGCGGCTGAGCCAGGTTCCCTGCGCCGGCACGCGCCCCATCCCACGGTCGAGTTCGACCGCGTGGGGGGTGGGCTTGGTGGCGCCGAACAGCATGGCTACTCCAGGCTCTCCGACAGTTCACGATGAAGGTTCAACACAGGCTCCGTTCGCATTTCTTGGAAGGCCTTCAAACGCTGAGCGCTATTCGGGCCTTGCTTGTTCCGGCCGCATCATCAGGCCTCACAACCCAAAAAATAACGTCAATAGTTGGCAAACGGCGACGACCTTACATACGGTCGCAGAAGATACGGAGGCTGCTATTCGAGGCAGCAAGCTGGTGCTACAAGTACGGAACTCGCAAGCCGTCCAGGGACATACGGGGTGCGCAGATAATCCGGCGGTCGACGACCCGCTTGCCGGTCGTCTTGCCCACAGCTTCACGAAATAACGCGAGCCCCCGCTCACATGTCTTGCACTGCCCTGCCCGGCCTCGCTCAGGCCCCTGCACACCCGGTTCAACTCTTTCACTCGCCGCAACCGGCGAGGCCGTTGCCATGAAGCCACGCCACAAACGCATTGCCATCATCGTGGGGGCGCTTGCCGGCCTCGGCGTTGCCGTTGGGCTGGTGCTCAACGCCTTGCAAAGCAACGTCGCCTTCTTCTTCACACCCACCCAGGTGATCGGCGGCGAGGCGCCCAAGAACAAGGCCTTCCGTGTGGGCGGCATGGTGCGTGAAGGCAGCATCAAGCGTGACCAGATGACGGTGCACTTCGTCATCACCGACACCGCCAAGGAGGTGCCCGTCAGCTACACCGGCATCCTCCCCGACCTCTTCAAAGAGGGCAAAGGTGCGGTGGTGCAAGGCAAGCTCGGAACCAACGGCGAATTTCTCGCCACCGAAGTGCTGGCCAAGCACGACGAGAACTACATGCCGCCCGAGGCGCAACACGCGGTCGACCAAGCCAAGAAGGCGGGGAGCACTCTGAAATGACACCTGAACTCGGCCACCTCGCCCTCATCCTCGCCCTGTTGGTTTCCATCACCCAGGGCGTTTTGCCATTGATCGGCGCCCACCGCGGCCACGCGGGCTGGATCGCGCTGGCCCGCCCGGCCGCACAGACCCAGTTCGTGCTGGTGGCCTTTGCCTTCGGTTGCCTGATGCAGGCCTTCCTGGCCAACGACTTCTCGGTCGCCTACGTCACCAACCACTCCAACTCCAAGATGCCGACGGCCTTGCGCGCCGCTGCCGTCTGGGGCGGCCATGAAGGCTCACTGCTGCTGTGGCTGCTGATGCTGACCGGCTGGGCATTTGCCGTGAGCCTGTTCTCGCGCCAGCTGCCGCAGGCGATGGTGGCGCGGGTGCTGGCGGTGCTCGGGCTGGTGGGCACGGGCTTCCTGCTGTTCATGCTGCTCACCTCCAACCCCTTCGAGCGCATGCTGCCCGCCGCCCCCGATGGCCGCGACCTCAACCCGCTGCTGCAAGACCCGGGGCTCATCATTCACCCGCCCATGCTCTACATGGGCTACGTGGGCTTCTCGGTGGCGTTTGCCTTCGCCATCGCCGCACTGCTGGCCGGCCGGCTCGACGCCGCGTGGGCCCGCTGGTCGCGCCCCTGGACCAATGCAGCCTGGGTGTTCCTCACCATCGGCATCGCGCTCGGCTCCTACTGGGCCTACTACGAGCTGGGCTGGGGCGGCTGGTGGTTCTGGGACCCGGTCGAAAACGCCTCCTTCATGCCCTGGCTGGTGGGCACGGCGCTGATCCATTCATTGGCCGTCACCGAGAAGCGCGGCAGCTTCAAGAACTGGACGGTGCTGCTCGCCATCGCTGCGTTTTCGCTGTCGCTGCTGGGCACCTTCCTCGTGCGCTCCGGCGTGCTGACCTCGGTGCACGCGTTTGCCACCGACCCCGAGCGCGGCATCTTCATCCTCTTCTTCCTGGTGGTGGTGATCGGCGGCTCGCTCGTGCTCTTTGCCTGGCGCGCACCCAAGGTCAGCATGGGCGGCGCATTCGCCCTCTTCTCGCGCGAGACGCTGCTGCTGGTCAACAACGTGCTGCTGGTGGTGGCCTGCGGCTCGGTGCTGCTCGGCACGCTCTACCCGCTGCTGATCGACGCGCTCGGCATGGGCAAGCTCTCGGTCGGCCCGCCATATTTCAACGCAGTGTTCGTGCCGATCATGGTGCCGCTGCTGTTCTTGATGGCGGTCGGCCCGCTGGCTCGCTGGAAGCACGCCGATGCGCGCGACATGGCGCAGCGCCTGCGCCTGGCCGCCGTCATCGCGGTGCTGGCCGGCATCGGCCTGCCCTTCCTGGCGGGCGCCTGGAGCCCGCTGGTCGCGATGGGCCTGCTGCTGGCGGTGTGGATCATCGCGAGCAGCGCCTTCCAGATCCGCGAGCGCATCAAGTCGGGCTGGCCGCCACGTTCGTACTGGGGCATGCACCTGGCCCACGTGGGCATGGCGGTGTTTGTCATCGGCGTCACCCTGGTCAAGGGTTACGAGGTCGAAAAAGACGTGCGCATGGCCATCGGCGACAGCGTCGAGATGGGCGGCTACACCGTGCGCCTGCGCGGCGTGCAGCAAGTGCCCGGCCCCAACTACATCGCCCAGCGCGGTGACATCGAGCTTCTGAAAGACGGCAAGTTGCTGCGCGAAATGCACCCCGAGAAGCGCAATTACTTCTCGTCGCAAATGCCCATGACCGAAACGGCCATCGACACCGGCTTCACCCGCGACCTCTACGTCTCGCTCGGCGAGCCGCTCGACCCGCAAGGCTCGGCGTGGAGCGTGCGCGTCTATTACAAACCGTTCATCACCTGGATCTGGGGCGGCTGCCTGCTGATGGCGCTGGGTGGCGGGCTCGCCGCCGCCGACCGCCGCTACCGCCTGAAGAAAACGCAGGGCGCCGTCACGCAGGGGGCTGCGGCATGAAGTGGTTCCTGATCCCGTTGGCCCTCTTTGTGGTGCTGGCGGTCTTTCTGGGCCTGGGCCTCAGCCGCGACCCGCGTGAAGTGCCCTCACCCCTGGTGGGCAAGGCCGCGCCGGCCTTCTCGCTGCCGCAACTCGACTCCGAAGCGCCCTTCAGCCCCAAAGACATGGCCGGCAAGGTGTGGCTGTTCAATGTGTGGGCGTCGTGGTGCGTGTCGTGCCGGCAAGAGCACCCGATCCTGGTCGACTTTGCCAAGACCCGCCTCGCGCCCCTGATCGGGCTCGACTACAAGGACAAGCGCGACGAGGCCCGCGCCTGGCTCAAGCGCTTCGGCAACCCCTACGACTTCTCGGTGGTCGACGCCGACGGCCGGGTGGGCATCGACTACGGCGTCTACGGCGTGCCCGAGACCTACGTGATCGACAAGACCGGCACCATCCGCTTCAAGCAGATCGGCCCGGTCACGGCCGAGGTGATGCAAAACAAGATCGTGCCCTTGATCAAAGAGCTGCAGAAATGAAGATCCTCTGGGCCTCGATGCTGGTTCTGGCCACCTTCACCGCACAAGCCAATACCGCCACCCCGCTCGCCGAAGACCCGGTGCTCGAGCAACGGCTGGTGCTCATTGCCGAAGAGCTGCGTTGCCTCGTGTGCCAGAACGAGTCGCTCGCCGGCTCACGCGCCGACCTGGCACTCGATCTCAAGCGCGAGATCCGCCAGCTCATCAAACAAGGCAAGACCGACCAGGAGGTGCGCGACTTTATGGTCACGCGCTATGGCGACTACGTGCTCTACCGCCCGCCCGTCAAACCCACCACCTGGCTGCTGTGGGGCGGGCCGTTCGTGCTGCTGGCCGCAGGGCTGGCCGGCCTGATCGTGTTCTTGCGCAAGCGTCGGCCCGCTGACGCGGCGCTGTCGCCCGAAGACCAACGCCGGGCCGACGCCCTGCTCAAGGGAGATTCGTGATGGGTGGTTTTGTGTTGGCTGCGGCGGTGCTCGTCGCGGTCACCCTGTTGTTGTTGCTGCGCCCATGGCGCCGTGCTCCGGCCGCCGATGTGGCGAGCTCACCCGAGGTCAACGCCGGCGTCTACCGCGACCAGCTGCAAGAGCTCGACCGCGACCTCGCCGCCGGCACGCTCTCCGCTGAAGACCATGCCCAGGCGCGCGCCGAGCTGCAGCGCCGCCTGCTCGACGATGCCGGCAACGGCGACACCCAAGCCGCTACACCCTTCGGCATGCGCTACACCGCACTCGCGCTGGTCTTGTTGATGCCACTGGGCGCAGCCGGCCTGTACGCCGTGCTGGGCACGCCCGCCGCACTCGACCCGGTGGCCACCCGCGAGCCCACGCGACAAGACGTTGAAAAGATGGTGTCCGACCTGGCCGCGCGCATGGAAAAGAACCCCGGCGACGCCAAGGGCTGGATCGTGCTCGCACGTTCTTACCGCGCCATGAACCGCCTGCCCGAAGCCGAAAACGCCTTCAACAAGATCGGCGACACGCTCTACCAGAACGCCACCTTGCTGGCCGAATACGGCGACGTGCTGGCCACCCGCGCGATGGGCAATTTCGACGGCAAGCCGATGGAGATCGTGCAGCGCGCGCTCAAGCTCGAGCCTGAAAACCCGATGGCCTTGTCGCTCGCCGCCACGGCGTCTTACAACCGCAACGACTTCACCCAGGCCGTGGCCTATTGGGAACAGCTGCTGAAGATCGTGCCGCCCGGCTCGGAAGACGCCAACTGGTTGACGCAAGCCATCGCCAAGACGCGCGAACAAATGGCCGGCCCGGGTGCCAGCCCACAGGTGGCCGCTGCTTCAACCCAGAAGCCACCCGCCGCTGCGGCCGCCGGCGCTGCCGTCTCCGGCCGAGTGAGCCTCGCGCCCGCGCTGGCTGCCCAGGTGCAGCCCGGCGACACGGTGTTCATCTTTGCCCGCAACCCACAAGGCTCGCGCATGCCGCTGGCGGTTCAACGCATCAAGGTTTCTGACCTGCCGTTCGACTTCAAGCTCGACGACTCGACCGCCATGAACCCCGAGTTCAAACTCTCCAGCGCCGCCGAGGTGCGCATCGAAGCGCGCATCTCCAAGAGCGGCAGCGCGACACCCGGCCCGGGCGACCTGATCGGTGTGGGGCCGGTCGTCAAGCCGGGGGCGAACCAGGTGGCGGTGCAGATCGACCAGGTGAGACCGTAACGCGGGGCTCAGCGGCTGAGAAAAAACTCTGCCATCACTTCGGTCGCCGAGATCGCCGTCGAACCCGCTTCACCCCCACGCGGCTTCTTGCCGCCCGGCCACGAGTGGCCGCCCGTCTCGGTGACGCACAACTTCACCTCCACGCCACCCTTGCAGGGTGAATAGGCCTCGCAATACGCCCCCGCCGTTTGCAACACACGCTTGGGCGTGGCGTTGCAGCCGTTGAGCTGCACCCACTTGGCCACCGAGTCGGGCACGGCCACGAAGTCGGTCACCTGGTCCGACTTGTTGAAGCCCGCGCCGCCGTTGAACAGCACCCGCTCGTCGTCCTTCGCGTGAATGTGCAAGACCGAGACCGGCTGCGACGGGATGCAGCTCCTGGTGTTGTCGGTGCCCGCCACCGCCACGATGGCCTTGAACACCTCGGGCATCTCGCACGCCAGGCGGTAGGCCATCAAGCCGCCGTTCGACATGCCGCTGGCAAACACACGCTGCGCGTCGATGCCCGGCTGGGCGCTCAGGCGCTTGACGATCTCGCGGATGAAACCCACGTCGTCGATGTTGCGGTCTCGCGCCACGCCACAGCAGTGGCCGGCGTTCCAGGTGGCGAGCTTGCCTGACGGGAGCCGGCTGTAGCCGTTGGGGAACACCACCACATAACCCGACCTGTCAGCCTGGGCGATCTGGCCGTAGAACTTATCGTCGGCCTGGATGTTCATGTTGCCGCCGCCTCCGTGCAAGCTGAACACCATTGGCATGGGTTTGGCAGATGAGAAGCCCGATGGCACATGCACGCGGTAAAGCCGCGTGTGGCCGCCATGCACGAGCTTGAAAGCGTAGTCGCCCGGGCCGGTGATGCGCGCATCGTCTTGAGCACCGGCGCACGCGGGCCAGGCCATGCACAGGCACAACAACCAGGCGCTGAGGTGGCGGGTGAACATCAAGGGCTGCCTCTACACGGGCACCGGGTAGACGCCCTCGCCATGCGGCGCGGCCATGAACTCGGGCAGCATGGTCTCGGCTTTCAGCGACAACGATTGAATCGCCGGGTGCGCCGAGCCGGCCACGACGCCGGGCACCAGTTGCTGCGTGAAATGCCAGACCACCGCCGTCGTCAGACCCGCCTGGCCGATGGTGCGGCTGGTGACCAACAGCGGCTCACGCTGCAGCTCCAACTCCAGCGCGCCGTAAGCCGCCAACATCTGGCCGGTGACACGGTCCAGCCACGGCTGGTGCTCCTTCTCGGGCGGCCGCACGTTGTGCTCGTAGACGATCTGCACGCTCTTCTCGCACGCAGCCAGTGCCAGGCCGATCACACGCAAGGCCTGCAGGCGCTCGGGCAAGCTGCTGGGCATCAGGCTGCGGCCCGGCGCGGCCAGCGCTTCGGCGTAGTCGATCATGAGGGTGGAATCCATCAGCACGCTGCCGTCGTCACACACCAGCGTGGGCGCCTTGACCACCGGGTTGATCTGGCGAAACTGATCGAAGCCACGAAACACCGAGACCGACCGGTGCTCGAAGGGCAGGCCCAGCAGCTGCAATGAGATCGCGACACGCCGCACGTAGGGTGAATCGAGCATTCCGATGAGTTGCATGGTCATTCCTTGGGTTCTGTGTGGCAGGTGATCTTGATGTTCAGGCGCGCTCGAAGTCGATGAAGCGCTGCTCGGCATCGACGCTGCGCAGCTTCACCCGCAGCGTGTCGCCCACGTCGAGCCCTTCGAAGCCGCTCACCACCCTGCCCTCGACCAGCGGCGAGGTGATGCGCACGAAGGTGCCCTTGGGTGCGGCGCCGGTCACGATGGCATCGAAGTGCTCGCCGATGCGGCCGTGCAGCAGGTAGGCGGCGGCCGCCTTGAGCACGCGGCGCTCCACGGTCGAGGCGCTGTCTTCCTGCACGGTGCAATGCTGCGCGATGGCATCCAGCTGCTCGAGGGAATACGGCGGCGCCTGCCGCGCGAGAGTGGCCTTCAGCAGGCGCTGCGTCACCAGATCCACGAAGCGGCGGTTGGGCGCGGTGGAGTGCGCGTAGTCGTTCACGGCCAAACCAAAGTGGCCGGCACCCGGCGCACCCGCAGGCGCCGCCGCATAGGCGCCCGAGCCCAGCATCTTCACCACCGACAGCGAGAGGTCTTCAAACCCGGCAGGGTCGGCACGGCGGCGCTCGGCCAAGAACTTGTCGAGCGCCAGCGCATCCGGCGCTTGCGGCAGGGCGGCGCCGTGCTTGGCAGCGAGCAGCACCAGCCGATCCCAACGCCTCGGCTCCTGCAACACGCGTCGCAACGATGGCTGGCCGTGCTTGGACAGGTAGCGCGCGGTGGCGCCATTGGTGGCGATCATCAGGTCGGCGATCAGGTCTTTGGCGCGGTTCTTGTGGTCGGCGCGCAAGTCGACCAGCTGGCCGTCGACGAACACCGGCCGCGCCTGCGCCGTGCTCACGTTCAATGCGCCGCGCCGGTGCCGCCACTGGCGCAGGGACAGCGCCACCTGGTCGTGCAGGTGAATCTGGGCCTGCAACGCCACGCTCGCCGCGACGGCCTGTGGTGCCGGCGCCCGGCCGTCCAACCATGCCGCCACGCTGTCGTAGGCGAGCTTGGCCTGGTTGAGCACCACCGCCCGGTAGAGCTGCGACCCGGTGACTTCGCCGCGGCCATCGATCTCCATTTCAACCACCACGGCCAGTCGCTCTTCGCCTTCATGCAGCGAGGTGAGCCCGTTCGACAGGACTTGCGGCAGCATCGGGAACACACCGGCCGCCGTATACACCGAGGTGGTGTTGACGGCGGCATGCGCGTCGATCGCGCCGCCCGGGCGCACCTTGGCATCGATGTCGGCCACCGCCACGGCGAGCCGCACGCCGCCACCGGGCAGGGCCTCGGCCCAGCTCAGCTGGTCGAGGTCGAGCGTGTCGTCGTTGTCGATCGAGAACCACAGGCGCGTTCGCATGTCGCGAATGTCGGCGCCGGGCTCTGCACCGCCGTCGTTGGCCGAGCGCTGGGCTTCGTGCAGCGCCTCGGGCGCGAACACGGGTCGCAGGCCGTGGCTTTTCATTTCGAGTTCGGCGATCCGGGTCAGGTCGGCAGCATCCATGGGCAAGTGCAGAGAATTGACTCGCTTGGATTGTGGGGGCAACAACTGCTTCACAGGCACAAAGGTATCCTTCAGCACACACCCACCGGGCTCCCCATGCGCTGCGAGGACATTGCCTCTCACTCCGACTTTCGCCGCCTCTCGTCCATCCGCGATGTGGCAGTCGACCTGCGTTATGCCGGCCCGCACAACTTCGTGGGCCGCGATCTTTACGGCTCGCTCGATTGCAGCTGGCTGCACCACCTGGCCGCCACCGGCCTGGAGTGCGCCGTGGCGCAGCTCGCGCTCGACGCGCCCGGCCACCGCCTTCTGGTGCTCGATGCCTTGCGCCCGCATCGCGTGCAGGTGCTGCTGTGGGACCACCTCGATGGCACTGGTCTGCGCCAGTACGTGGCCGACCCCGCGCGCGGCTCGATCCACTCTTTCGGCATGGCCCTCGACGCCACGATCACCGACGCCCACGGCCGCGAGCTCGACATGGGCAGCGGCTTCGACGAGATGACCGACATGTCGCACCCCCGCCTGGAGGCCGAGCACCTGGCGCACGGCCGGCTCACCCCCGCCCAGGTGCAACACCGCGAGTGGCTGCGCCGCGCGATGGCGGCCGGCGGCTTCAACGGGGTGGACAACGAGTGGTGGCACTTCGACATGCTCGAGCGCAGCCACGTGCGACAGCACTTCGTGCGGGTGGATTGACCCAGCGCCGCCCGGGGTGCAGCGGCCTGCCCCCGGCCGGCGGTCTGCTACCCTTCGCCCGCCTTTTCAACCCCCGGACCCTCATTCACCATGCGCAACACGCTCTTTGGACTGAGCCTGCTCATCGCCGCATCGGCCGCGCAAGCGGCTGACTTCAAGCTCGCCTTGAGCAACAAGGTCATCGCGGCAGACTTCACCAGCCCGCAGATCGGCCAGGGCCTGGAGTTCACGCTCGGCGGACTGCACCACACCGACAACGGCAACGTGTTCACCAGCGGCATCCAGGTGTCGCAGCAGGTCAACAGCGGCTTGAGCGCGGGCCTCGGTGGCAAGATGTTTTTCGTGCAGAACGATGTCAAGAACGCCTCGGCACTGGCACTCGGCGGCCAGTTCGACTGGGCCCTGCCCGGCCTGCCACAAGTGCATGTCGGCGCACACGGCTGGTTTGCACCCCAAGTGACCAGCTTCAACGACAGCAAGAACCTGCAAGACATCGGTGCCTTCGTTTCCTACCGCGTGCTCAGCAACGCCGAGGTGTTTGCCTCTTACCGCCGTGTTCGCATCGACTTCGAGAACCGCGACGGCGTCACGGTGCAAAGCGGCGCGCTGTTCGGCATGAAGCTTTTCTTCTGAACTCTTCCAGTCTCATCAATCAACCCCGTCCCAAGGACAACCCCATGAGCACCCTCAAACACGGAATTCTTCTGGCCAGCGCGGTCTCCATGCTGGCGCTCAGCGCCTGCGGTGGCGGCAAAGGCACGACGCCAGCGGCCACGGCCGCCAGCGGCCCGGTGGTCGCCACGGTGAATGGCACCGCCATCAACCAGGGCACGGTCGACCTGATCATGAAGCAGCGCGGCGGCTCCGGCCAACCCGACTCGCCTGAGGCCCGCAAGGCCATCCTCGACAGCCTGACCCTGCAAACGGTGATCGCCCAGGAAGCCGCTAAACAGGGCCTCGACAAGACGCCCGAGTTCTTGCAGCAGGTGGAAGCGATCAAACAATCGGTGCTGGCCAACGCCTACGTCGAGGACTACATCAAGAAGAACCCCGTCACCGACGACATGGTGAAGGCCGAATACGAGCGCATCAAGACGCTGTCGGGCGGCTCTGAATACAAGGCGCGCCACATCCTGGTGGCCACCGAAGCCGAGGCGAAGGAGATCATCGCCACCCTGAAGAAGACCCCGGCCGCCTTTGCCAAGCTGGCCAGCACCAAGACCAAGGACCCGGGCTCCAAGTCGAGCGGCGGCGACCTCGGCTGGTTCGATGCCCAAAGAATGGTCCCCGAGTTCGGCGCCGCCGTGCGCACGCTCGAAAAAGGCAAGTTCACCGAAGAGCCGGTCAAGACCCAGTTCGGCTACCACGTGATCCTGCTCGAAGACTCGCGCCCCATCGAAGCCCCGCCTATCGACTCGCTCAAGCCCCAGCTGAGCCAGCAACTGCAGCAGACCAACGTGCGCAAGCAGCTGGATGCGCTGAAGGCTGCCGCGAAGATCGACGTAGTGGGTGCTGCGGCTTCCGCCCCGGCCCCGGCTGCATCGAAGTAATCAGTCGGTGTGAAACGGCTGCGGCGGCACTTCGCCGCCGCGGCCGATGCGCTCGTATTCAGAGATCACCTGCGCGCCGAACAGCAGCAGCGCGGCTGCGATCTCCAGGCTGAGCAGCACCACGATCGCCGTGGTGAGCGAGCCGTAGACCACGTTGACCTGCGACAGCGAGCTGAAGTACCAGACCAGCACGTGGCGAGTCACCTCCCACAGCAGCGCCGCCGTGATGGCGCCGATGAGTGCATGCCGCAGCGCCAGCCGCCCCACCGGCATCACCAGGTAGACCGAGGTCAGCACGAACACCTCGCCCACCAGGCCCAGCAGGTACAGCAGCAGCCCCGACACGCCGCTCAGCGACCACTCTCGGCCCCACAGGCTGAAGCTCTCTTCGCCCATCATCTGCAGGCTGCTCGCCACCAGCGTAACCAGCAGCAGGCCGGCACCCAGCGACAAGATGTAGGCATAAGGCAGCAGCGCCGACACCAGAAAATGCCGCCGCCGCACCGCCACCCGGTGCAAGAAGATCACCGACATGGCGTTCTCGAGCACGGTGAATGCGAGCGAGCTGAAAAACAGCATCGTTGCGAGCAGCACCCATCCGATGACATCGCGGTGCAGCAGGAAGTTGGCCAACTCGCCGACGATGGCGCGTGACTGGCCCGGCACCAGCCACTCCAGGTAGCGCCCCACCGTGACCAACAGATCTGCCTGGTCGATCACATGCGACAGCGCGATCACGCTCAAGATCAACAGCGGCACGATGGACAAGAGCGCGTAGTACGCCACCGCCCCCGCCAACAGCAGCCCCTGGTTGGCGCGAAACGCCTTCACCGTCTGCCACAAGAAGCGGCCGGGGTGGGCGATGACGTGGCGGGCTTGGGGGCCGAGCAAGCGCATGAGGGCAGACCTCATCGGTCTTGTTGCGCATGACACTTTTGCACCATGAGGTTCAGACTTGACAGGCCTCACCCCGCGGGCCGCCGTGCCATGACCTCTGAATACAGGTCAATGTGCTGGCTGTTGCAGTTGGTCTGGTGGCCCCAGCAGCACTCATAAGCGCGCGCTCTTTCTGTAGCGCCATCCATGAACTTGAGAACTTTTTCGCCCGCGTGTTTGCCCTTCTGGCCAAGGCTCGCGGTCACCTGAATGGCCTTGCCACTCTGTGTCTCGTACGAGGACCGGGCGATTTCTTCGGTCAGCGAAAAGGCCTCCTGAAAGGTCAATGCATTCTTCGCTTCACCAGCGTGAGGGCCAAGATTGAGCTTGATGACGGTCATTCGGTGTCTCCAGGATCACGGTCTGCCATGACGCGAGTTTCACACCTGACCCGCCTGCCCCGACTCAAGGCCCTACCAGGCCCGCCCCCGCCAACGCGGGGTTCGCCGTCAAGGTGGGCGTCTGCAACACCCCACGTGGCGCCTTGCGCGGCACGTCTTTCAGCAGCTCGGTCACGCGCGGCCCCACGTATTTGAAGGCGCTTTGCAGCGTCACCGCCCCACCGGGTGCGGGTGCAGCCTTGCCGGACAGAGCCTCCATCAGCGCATAGGTGAAAGCACCGTGCTTGGGCGCGGTGCCGGCGGCGTTTTGCGGGATCTCGTAAGACTCTTCATCACCTTGTGATGCCGACAACACCGCGATCTGCGCCGAGGCGCTGCGCTTGGCGAGCGCGAACGGGTCACTGCGGCCGTCGGCACTGCCCGAGTGGCAGGTGTCGAGCACCAGGATGCGCTTGCCGGGCACACGCTTGAGCAGCGCGTGCAGCTCGGTGCCGCTCATCAGGCTCGCGGCAGCGCGGGCTTCGACCGGCTGGCCGGGTTTGGCGGTGAAGACGGCGAGCAGGTCTTGCTGCGTGGCGTCTTTGGTGACGAAGTAGTACTCCCCCGAAGCCGGGTCGGGCGTGAAGCCATGCGAGGCCACGAAGACGAGCACGGTGTCTTCGGGGTTCACTTTCTCCAGCTCTTGCAGGCGCGACACGAGCGTGGCCTTGGTGGGCTTGTCGGGGCTGTCTTCGGTCAGCAACACGGTGCTCACGCTGCTGAAAAGCTTGCCGGTATGGCGCGTGAGGGTGGCGGCAAGCTCGCGCGCATCGTTGGTGGTGTTGGGCAGCTGGGTGATCTTCACCTTGCAGCCCTTCTTTGGGTCTTTCTCGGCCTCGCAGGCCAGCACGCTGTCGAAGCGCGACACACCCGTCACCACCAGCCACAGCTTGCCGGGCCTGGCGCGCGTGGCAACGGGCTGCGCAAGCGGTGCCGATTCGTCGATGCCGAGCGAGCGCTCGGTCTCGGCTTCGACACGGATCACCGACTGCGCGCTGTTCACCCGCGCGCTCACGGTGCGGGTGAAGCGCTGCGACTCTGCCGCGCTCACGCGGCGCTCGGCGGCGCGCAGCACGGGCACGCCGTCCACATACACGCCCAGCTCGCTGATGGGCTGGCCGGTGCTCTCGGCGCTCAGGCGCACGTTGAGCAGGCCGGGCTCGCTGCCCGGAGTGATGGCGTCGATGCTCACGCGTGGCGCGGCCATCTGCCGCAGTGTCTCGGCCAACTGGTCTGCCGCAGCCACCGCAGCGAGCGTGGAGGCACGCAGCGCCACACGCACGAGATCGGGCCGGTACAGGCGGCGCTCGAACTGCACCGCGCGATAGAAGTCGGGGCTTTGCTGGTCACCCCGGTTGACGAGCCAGCCCACGTACTGGTCGCCCAAAGGCGACGAGGCGTAATACCCGTCACCGCGCCAGGCCACCCAGTCGCTGCCGTTGTTGTGCACGAACAGACCCAACAGCTCGCGGCCGCTGTCAACGCCATACCAGCGCACCGTGCCGTCGCCCAGGGCCACCACCACCTTCTTGCCGTCGGCGGTGATGAGGGTGTGGTACGCCGGGGCTGGCAAGTAGGGCGGGTTGTCCCAGGCGCGCAAGGGCTTGCCCTGGGCGTCGAGCAGGCGCAGCCGCCATTGGGTGCCCAGCGCGGCGATCGGCTGGGTGGCGTGCACGGCCCAGCTCCAGACACTTTCTTCGCGCTCCAAGGCCACGGGTTTGCCGTTCACGCGCGTGGGCTCGCGGTAGGCGTAGATACCGGTGCTGGTTTCCACGTTCAGCACGCCGCTGCGGCGTGCGGGCAACAATGCCTTGTCGTCGAGGCCTTCGGTGGTGAGCACGTTCAGCTGGTTCTGCGCAGCCAGGTTGGTGCGCAAGCGAGAGGCGTCGCCGCGCGCCAGGGCCAGCGACTGGCCGTCGGCCGAGACACGAAACGCGCTCGGGTCGGCGCGCTGGGCGTAGAAGTCGATGTTGTGGGGCAGCATGTGTTGCGGCCGGCCGTCACGGTCGATCACAACGTGGCCGTCTGCGTTGACCCGGGTGATCGACGGCACGGTGGTGGCGAGCACGATCTGGCCCTGTGGCAACGGCAGCATGTTGCTGATTTGCTGGCGGCCGACGTTCCAGCGCTCCAGAGGCCCGCTGGCCGGGTTGCGCACGCGGTAGACCGGCGTGGGGCCGTCGCCTTCGACATTGCCGCTCACGTAGAGCGCACCGCTGTCGGGCGCCCAGGCCACGCAGCACAAGGAGCGCTGGTCGGCTTCGGTGATGCGCAGTGTGCGGCGCACGGCCAGGCTGGTCGCGTCCATCAAGGTCACCTCGGGCTGGTAGCGCCCGCCATCGGCGCGGTAGCGCACGCCAAAGGCAAGCCACTTGCCATCGGGCGAGAAGCGGATGCCGCCCAGCTCGGAGCCGGTGCACTGGGGCTGGCCGGTCGCAACGGGCGGGTACTGGTTGCGAAACACCAAGGCCATGTCGCGGCCGTACACACGCACGCAGCCATCTTCGGAGGTCGACGCCAGCCGGCCGTCGCTCGCAAAGTGCACGAAGGTCAGCGGGGCGCCATAGGCCGTGTCAGCGGCGAGGGTCGCGCCGCTGTCGGCATCGATGACGTGCAGGCCACCCCGCGCCAGGCCCACGGCCAGGCGCTTGCCGTCGGGCGAGAGGTCGAGCGAAATCACCACGTCGTCGGCAAAGCGGCCGATGCTGCGCTCGATGCGGCCACGCTCGGCATCCACCACATAGACATGGGCCGCCCGCTCCCACTGCCAACCGGTGATGCCGCCCACGTAAGCGCGCCGGCCATCGCGGCTCACGGCCAGGCCGTAGGGTGTGCCTTCGAGGCCGGGCTCGCTGGGCAGGTGCACGGTGCGCAGCGGCTGCAGGTCGGCCAGGCGCCAGATGCGCAGGGTCTTGTCGAGCGAGACGGTGAACAGGCGCGAGAAGCCGCTGTCGGCGCGGATCTGCCCGAGCGGCGCGTTGTGCATCTCCTGCACCACGCGCAGCTGGGGCGTGGTGCTGGGCGGCGCTGCGCCGGCCAGGCCAGCGCAGCACCAGGCCCAGGCGATCAGGCAACGCCGCAGCAACAGCACCTACTTCGCCGC
>JACMKJ010000152.1 GCA_014380155.1 Rhizobacter sp.
GCTCGCCGCCGAGGCCCAGGCCGCCTGCGCCGGCCTCGCGCTCACGGTCGTTGAGATGCCGAGCTCGTCGCGGGCGTGGGCGCCCAGTGCATCGTGCTTCATCAGTTGCTCGGCGACCTGGGTTGCCAAGGCGGGTCCGACCCCACGCGCTACATAGATCGCCGTCAGCTCACGCAGTTCAGCGGCAGGCGAATGTTCGAGTTCGGCACGCTCGCGCGCAAGATCAGCCTGTTCGGTATCGGCCTGCGAGTGCACCGACACATATTCGCCGGCCGCCATCGACATGGCACCCGCCACGAGCCCGGCCATGCCGGTGACCAACATGCTGGCGTGACTGGCGCCCGCCACAGCCACACCCCCCAACAGGCTGGCGGTCGAGACGATGCCATCGTTGGTGCCCAGCACTGCCGCGCGCAGCCAGCCGATGCGGTGCGTGCGGTGGCGCTCGGTGTGGCGGCGTGTTAGTGCCATTCAGGGTTGTTCGGGCCTTGGCCGGGTCACGCGGACTTGTCCGCTGCAGCAAGGCGCTCCAGATTCGCCAGCAGCGCCTTGGCCGCCGGCTCGCAAGACGCCGGGTTCTGCCCGGTGATCAGCAGGCCGTCGGTGACCACATGCGGCTGCCAATCCGGCGCACTGGAGTAGGTGGCACCACTCTTCCTGAGCATGTCTTCCACAAGAAATGGCACCACGGTGGTGAGCCCGGCAGCCATCTCCTCGGAATTGGTGAAGCCCGTCACCGACTTGCCGTGCATCACGAGCTTGCCGTCGGGGGCTTTGGCATGGCGCAGAACTGCCGGTGCGTGGCAAACGGCAGCCATCGGCTTGCCGGCGGCTAACATCGCTTCGATCAACGCAATGGAGTACCCGTTCTCCGCCAAGTCCCACAGCGGGCCGTGGCCACCCGGTAGAACACGGCGTCGAAGTCTCCTGCGGACACACTGCGCAGCAGCACCGTGGCGGCCTGCGCAGCCTGAGCGCCCGAGTCGTTCTTGAAGCGCCGCGTGGCGTCCGTCTGCGAAGCAGGATCGTCGCTTTTCGGGTCGAGCGGCGGCTGCCCTCCCAGCGGTGAGGCCAGCGTGATAACGGCACCTGCGTCCTTGAACACGTAGTACGGTGCGGCGAATTCCTCGAGCCAGAAACCGGTCGGCCGGCCCGTGCTGCCGAGTTTGTCGTGCGAGGTCAATACGATCAGGATTTTCACGAGCGTCTCGCCACCTCAGGGTATTCGAGCTCGGAGACCAGTCGTCCTGAGCCGGTTCCGGTGGAACGTCCCAGCAAGCGCCGAGGCCGACGGGCCCAGGCTGCAAGCAAACTAGCGACTGCTTGCGCCTTCTTCTGTGCGGTGAGGAACAGTGCGTCGCCTGCCGCACAGACGGCATCGCACTCAGCCCGTACCTTCGGTTGATCGCTATGAATGCGGGGGGAGGCTTCAGCGTAAACCCATCACAAACCATCTCGCTGCCGCTCGCTGCCCCCTGGCCAGTAGCCAAGGATGCATCCGGCGAACTGTGCCGGGGCTTGCTGGTCGCGCTCGTGGTGGGGTCGATCATCGGCAGCGGCATCTCCGGGCTGCCGCCCGGTTGCCAGGTTCCGGTGTTGCTGGTCAAGTGATTTGGCAGCACCGTCCAC
>JACMKJ010000013.1 GCA_014380155.1 Rhizobacter sp.
CGGTCGCGCGCCGGCCACGGAAAAGGCGCCCGATTCGCCCCCGCCGGTGCCGCCTGCCGCGGGCTACCTCGACGTGCTCGACCAGGTGGTGCGTTGTGTGGCCAAGGCCATCACCTTGCCTGAGGCGCTTCATGGCGTAGCCGCGACGCTGGCGCGCGCCGTGCCGGGCCGGCCCGACGATGCGGCATTGCACGGCCTGCTCGAAACCGTGCACCTGCGGCTCAGCCAGCTGGCCGAGCGCGACGCAGTGCACGACGAAGCTGCTACCGCGGCGGCGCTCCGCCAGGTACAACGCGAGCTGCAAGAGGTGCAGGCGCGCTTTCGGGAGTTCACCGACACGGTGGAAGACAGCATCTTCGTCACCAACCCCGAGCGCAACCACTTCCAGTTCTTGACCACCATCAAGTACGAGGGGCAGCGCGTCATGCGCCAGAACTTCGACATTGCCCCCGCCGCGCTCAACACCTACATCGAGCCGGCCGACCTGCCCCTGCTCGACGCCCGCCGCGAGCGCGAACTGCAGCTGGAGGCGACCGACATCGTCTACCGCGTGCACCACCCTCGCATGGGGCTGCGCTGGATGCGCTCACGCACCCGCTCGCGCCGCATGCCCGACGGACAGATCCGTGTCTATGGGCTCGGCTCCGACGTGACGACCGAGCACCAGCACCAGGTCGAGCTGCAAATGGCTCGCGACGCCGCCGAGCACGCCAGCCAGGCCAAGAGCCAGTTCATGGCGAGCATGAGCCACGAAATCCGCACGCCGATGAACGGCATCCTCGGCATGACCGAGCTGCTGCTGGGCACGCAGCTCACCGACAAGCAGCGCCGCTTCGTACAGGCGGTGTACCGCTCGGGCGAGTCGCTGCTGGAGATCATCAACGACATCCTCGACTTCTCGAAGATCGAAGCCGGCAAGCTCGAACTGGCCAGCATCGACTTCGTGCTGCGCGGCGTGGTCGAAGACACGCTGGAACTGCTGGCACCACGCGCCCATGAAAAAGGCCTGGAGCTGAGCTTTCGCGAAGAGCCGGGCCTGCCCATCGTCGTCAACGGCGACCCACTGCGCCTGCGCCAGGTGCTGACCAACCTGGTGGCCAATGCGATCAAGTTCACCGAGCAGGGCGAGGTGGTGGTGACGCTGGGCGTGCCGCCGGGCGGCCTGCCGGGCCATCTGGCCTTTGGTGTGCACGACACCGGCATCGGCATCGAAGCCGATGTGCTGCCGCGCCTGTTCAACCCCTTTGCGCAGGGCAGCATGGGCATGTCGCGCCGCTACGGTGGCACCGGGCTCGGGCTCTCCATTTCCAAGCAGCTGGTCGAGCTGATGGGTGGCCGCATCGAGGTGCGCAGCCAGCCCGGCGTGGGCTCGCATTTCAACTTTGTGGCGCCGTTCGGCCTGGTCGAGACCGACAACGCCTTGCTCGGGCTCGATCTGCTGACCCTGCCGCACATGCGAATCCTGGTGGTCGAAGACAACGAGACCAACCGCATCGTGCTCGACAACATGCTCAACGCCTGGGGCATGGAGGTGGTGCTGGCCGAAGACGGCCGCCGGGCGCTCGATATCCTGCAGGGCCATACCCCCATCGACCCGCACTTCGACCTGGCCCTGGTCGATATGCGCATGCCGCGCCTGGACGGCATGGGCCTGGCGCTTGCACTGCAGGCCAGCGGCGCCCACCCGCAGATGAAGATGGTGCTGCTGTCGTCGGTCTCGTCTCCCGACGACGTGCGGGCAGCCCACCTCGCGGGCTTCCAGCGTTTTGTGCCCAAGCCGGTGCGCAAGGCCGAGCTGCGGCAGGCCATTCTCGGCATTTCTGCCTCGACTACGGATGCGGACCGATTGACGCCACGGCTGAACGCCCACATCCTTGTCGTGGAAGACAACGCCGTCAACCAGGAAGTCATCGGGCAAATGCTCAGAACGCTGGGGTGCCGTGTGCAGTTGAGTTCTGGGGCGCTGGCAGGCTTGCGGGCGATGTGCGAGAAGCCGTTCGACCTGGTGCTCATGGACATTCAAATGCCGGGCATGGATGGTGTGGAGGCGCTCAACTGGTTTCGCCGCGGAACGGCAGGCCGATTCAACTTTCTCACTTCAGCAGATACTCCGATCATCGCGGTCACGGCCAACGCCCTGGGGGGCGACGAAGAACGCTTCCTGGGACTGGGCTTCGATGACTACCTCTCCAAACCGTTTCGCCAGAGTCAACTGCTTGCCATGCTGACCAAACACCTTCGACCTGCCGCACCTGCCCCATCCGGCGAAGGTGGTGCCATGGGTGGCTCGGGTGCCGGAACACTGGGAGAACCGGCGAGTGCCGAGCTCGACTCCAGCGTGCTCGATGCCCAGGCCCTGGAGCGGCTGCGCGAGCTCGACCCGAGCGGTGAGAACCGCCTGATGGAGCGAGTGGTCAACGCCTTCGAAACCTCGGTCGGGCGCCTCATGCCCCAGCTGCAAGACTCGCTCCACAGCAGCGATCTGGGGGGTATTCGCCACGTAGCCCACACCCTAAAATCGTCTTCCGCCAGCATCGGAGCCATGAAGTTGTCGAGACTGTGCTCGGACATCGAATCCAGGGCCCGCCACGAGCAGTCAGAGGGCATGCCCGAGCGCATCGCCCAGCTGCAGGCCGAGGTCGAGATCGTGCGTGTGGCTCTCAAGCGAATTCTGGGTGCCTGACACATGACTTCCAGCGCCGCCTTGGTTGACGATGATCTGCTGATCCAGCCCAAGGTGTTGCTCGTCGACGACGACGAGGTCAACCTGTTGCTCACCGCCATCGCCCTGCGCGAGCGCGGTTTTGCCATCACCGAAGCCACCAGTGGCGAGCGTGCCATCCAGCTGCTGGCCGACTGGCTGCCCGACGTGGTGGTGCTCGACGCCCTGATGCCCGGGCTCGACGGCTTTCAAACTTGCCATGAGCTGCGTGCCCTGCCGGGCTTCGAGTCGTTGCCCGTGCTCATGCTGACCGGCCTCGACGACGACGCCTCCATCACCCGGGCCTATGAAGCCGGCGCCACCGACTTCTTCGTCAAGTCCACTCAGTGGAGCCTGCTGGCCGGGCGCCTGCGCTACCTGCTGCGCTCGTCGCGCACACGCCTGGAGCTGGAGCGCAGCAAGTCCAAGCTGGCCCGCGCCCAAGACCTGGCGCGCATGGGCAGCTTCGATTGGCGCGTGGGTGGCGGCAGCCCGGTTTTTTCGGTCGAGGGCCTGCGGGTGTTCGGCATGGGCGCGGGCGATCGCGTCAGCATGCGTGGCCTGTTGCGCATGGTGCCCGACGAAGACCGCGAAGGTTTCATGATGGTGCTGCACGACGTCTTCCGTCACAGCTCCGTGCTGGCCACAGACATCCCGATCACGCTGCCCGACGGGCGGCAGCAGCGCATCATCCACGTCGAGGCCGAGCCCGAGTTCAACGAACACGGCAACCTGTCGGGCTACACCGGCATCGTGCAAGACGTGACCGACCGGCGCATGGCCGAAGACAAGATCCGCCACCTGGCGAATTTCGACGCGCTCACCGGCCTGCCCAACCGCCGTCAACTGATCTGGCGTGCAGAACGCGCGCTCGAGCATGCACGCCGCCTGAACCACCCGGTGGCGCTGTTGCTGATCGACCTCGACCGCTTCAAGATCATCAACGACACCCTGGGCCATGGCGCCGGTGACGAGCTGCTGATGGAGGTGTCACGCCGCCTGCGCTCGTGTGTGCGCCACTCCGACCAGGTGATGGAAAGCTCCATCGAATCGATGGGCTCGCGCTCGCACCGAACGCTGGAGGCCGTGGGCCGCCTGGGTGGTGATGAGTTCGTGGCCTTGCTGCCCGAAGTCTCGGACGAGACCGACGCCGAGCGTGTGGCCGACCGCATTCTCGACGTGATGCGCGAGCCCATCTTCGTGGGCGGGCAAGAGTGTTTCGTGACGGCCAGCGTGGGCATTGCGATGTTCCCGCGCGACGGCGCCACGGTCGCCGACCTGATGCGCAACTCCGACGTGGCCATGTACTCCGTCAAGGCGCAGGGCCGCAACGCCGCGCTTCTGTACCGCCCGGCGCTGGCCGGCAAGGGCCGCGAAAAGCTCGAGCTTGAGAGCGCGCTGCACAAGGCCATCGAGCGCAACGAGTTGGTGCTGCATTACCAACCCAAGGTCGACGTGCGCGGCGCCAAGATGGTGGGCGTGGAAGCGCTGATGCGCTGGCAGCGCGGCAGCATGTTGGTGCCCCCCGGCGACTTCATCCCGCTGGCCGAAGAAACCGGCCTCATCATTCCCTTGAGCGAGTGGGCCATCCGCGAAGCGGCGCGCCAGGCGCGGTTGTGGCAAGACAGTTTCGGCTTTGCCGATTCCATCGCCGTCAACCTGCCCAACCGGTTGTTCGAGCGCACCGACCTGGTCGAAAACATCCACCAGGCCGTCACGCTTTATGGCGTGCCGCACCACGCCATCGAGCTCGAGATCACCGAAACCGGGCTGATGAAAGATCTGCAGAACGTCATCCCCTCGCTGCACCGGTTGAACGAGATCGGCGTCGAGATTTCGATTGACGACTTCGGCACCGGCTATTCGTCGCTCGCCTACCTCACCACCTTGCCCATCAGCGAGCTGAAGATCGACCGCTCCTTCGTGCGCGACCTGGGCATGACGCCGCAAAGCTCGGCCGTGGTTACCGCCATCATTGCCCTCGCCCGATCGCTCGGCCTGCGGGTGATTGCGGAGGGCGTGGAAAACATGCGCCAGATGGAAGTGCTGCACCGCCTGGGCTGCGTGGTGATGCAGGGCTTCTTGTTCAGCAAGGCCCAGCCGCCCGAGCTGCTGGAGCAGTGGCTGGAGCAGACCGTGTTGCCACGCAAAGCGCCCTGGATCGTCAACGCCGACGAATCCGATGCGGCCGATGCCTTGCGCGCTGCCGTCGAGGCGCGGTCGCGCTTTGGGCCGCAAAACTAGTGCCCTGACTTGAGCTGACCCTCGATGGACACGACGACACGCGCCGCCGCACCGCGAGCGGGCGCAGACAACCTCCCTCCCCAGTTGGCCAAGGCCGCACTGCGCCGGCTGGTGCTGGAAAAGCTGGAACCCACCCCCGAAAACTACGCGCGCGCCTACCACCAGGAGGCCGGCACGCCGGTGCCCGGCGCTGCCGCTGCCGCGCCGGTTGTCGACAAGGAAGAGTCGGCGGCCCAAGCTGCCGCCTTGGCCGGCCTGATCGAGCGGGTGGTGCGTGGTGTTCAGCGCGGTGGCCGCCAGTGGACGAGCGCGCGCAAGAAAGATGCCCTGCAACGTGTGCTCTCCAGCTCGCGCAGCGATGTGCAGCGTTTGCAGCAGCGCCTGGGCCAGCTGCTCGCCGGATGGGAGAGCGACACCATCGACGGTGCGGTTGACCCCGAAGCCTTGGCCGCCGTGGTCGAGCAGCCCTGGGCTGATCCCACCCAACCCGCCCCCCTGATGGACCTGGCCAGCGGCCCCGCGAGCGCTGAGGCCTCCCCTCTCTGGCAAGACCTGCTCGCCAGCCTGGGCGCCACCTTGCAGCTGGCCTTGCCACCGCCGCCCGCACCCAGCGCCGACCTGGCCGACGAGCTGGCCGCGCTGACCAAGCGCATCCGTCAACGTGGCCCCACCGTCAGCCAGAGCGACGAGCTCGACGAGTTGTGCAAACGCGCCGCCCGCGTGCTCGCCCACCGCCACCACCTGATCGACCAGTTGAGCGGCTTGTGCACCCAGCTCACCGCCAGCCTGACCGACCTGGCCGAAGACGAAAGCTGGGCCAAGGGCCAGTGCGAAGCGATGCGCAACGAGATTGAGTTCGGCCTCACCGCGCGCAGCGTGCGCTCGGTGACCGAGCTGCTCGACAACACCCGCGAGCGGCAGAAGCAGCTTCGTGTCGAGCGCTCCAAGGCGCAAGACTCCCTCAAGGCGCTGATCAACCAGATGCTGAGCGAACTGGGTGAACTGGGCTCCCAGACCGGCCGCTTCCACGAAAACCTGGGCCGCTATGCCGGCGTGATCGAAAAAGCCGACTCTCTGGAAAGCCTGGCTGGCGTGGTGCGCGAGATGGTTGAAGAAAGCCGCACCGTGCAATCGCTGGTGAAAGTGGCGCAAGGCAAGCTGCAATACGAACACACACGCGCCAACGACTTGTCAGGAAGGGTGGTCGAGCTCGAAACCGAGCTGCGCCGCCTGTCGGACGAAGTCTCCACCGACCAGCTGACCAAAATCGCCAACCGGCGTGGCCTGCTGCAGGCCTTCGATGCGGAGCGTGCGCGGCTGGAGCGCGACGGAACACAGCTCTCCATCGGCCTGCTCGACGTCGACAACTTCAAGAAGCTCAACGACGAGTTGGGCCACAACGCTGGCGACGTGGCCCTGAAATCGCTAGCCGACGTGGTGAGCAAGGCGCTGCGGCCCATGGACCTGGTGGCGCGCTACGGCGGCGAAGAGTTCGTGGTGCTGCTGCCCAACACGCCGGTGACCGAAGGCGAACAGATCCTCACGCGCCTTCAGCGATCGCTCAGTGGCGGCTTGTTCATGCACGAAAACAAAAATGTTTTCGTCACCTTTTCAGCCGGCGTCACGGCTTATCGACCGGGTGAGCGCATCGAAATGGCCCTGGAGCGCGCTGACGAAGCCTTGTACGAGGCGAAACGCACGGGTAAAAACCGTACCTGTGTCGGTTGACCTCACTTTCTACGCAAGTACCCCATGACCCTTGTTGTTCGCCGGGCTTCACTCTCCATGATCGCGGCCGCCGCCTGCCTGGCCGGTTGCGCCTCCACCCAGCTCGACGCCCAGTGGGCCGACCCGCAGCTCGTGAGCGGCCAGCCCTTGCGCGGCGCGCGCGTGCTGGTGGTGTGCGAGTCGCCTGACCAGGTGCTGCGTCGGGTGTGTACCGACCAGATGACTGCGCAGCTGGTGTCTGTAGGCGCCGTGCCGGTGCCGGCCCCTGATGTGGGCGACGGCGCCAACAGCCCACCGGGCGGCCCCGCGCCTTACGTCGCGGCTGCCAGGACGGCCAACGCCAAGGCCGTGTTGGTCACGGCGATTGCGCCCAACGGCTCGGTCGCCAAACCCGGCTTCACGCTGGGCGTGGGCCTGGGTGGTTTTGGGGGGAATGTGGGCGGCGGTGTCGGCGTGTCGGTGCCGATGGGCGGCACCAAGGTGGAGACCGGCTATGCAGCCAATGCGTCTATCACCGACGTGGCCAGCGGCCGTCTGATGTGGACGGCCCGTGCCAGCGAAGCGGCCTCGGCCGACGTCAACGCGCAAGTCTCGGCGCTGTCGAAAGCGGTGGTGGCGGGGGCGCTGAAGGCGGGCTTGTTCTAAAAAAACTTTCCCGGCCTGTCGAAATCGGCCCGGCTCGCGTGTCATCCCATTGAGAAGCGATCAGGTGGACGCATCCCGCGCCGCCGCCGCTGCTCCAACTGGGAGAGTGATGTGCAAACATTGGCGATCAAATCAACGGCTTCGCGTGTGCCGAACTGGCTTTGGGCGGCATCGGTTCTTGGCGTTCTCTGGAACCTGTACGGCGCATACCAGTTCATAGGCACTTTCACGCAAGCCGGGCAGGCGGCCATGACGGCCGGCATGACGGCTTCTCAATCCGAGATTTACCTGTCGCTGCCTGCCTGGATCAATGTCGTGTTTGCGGTGGGCGTGTTCGGCGGGCTCGTCGGCTCGATCCTGCTGGCGCTGCGGCGGCGCGCGGCGCGGGCAGTTTTCGCTGCGTCCCTGGTCGGATACGCACTGCTCTTCGCAGGTGACGCCTACCACGGCGTGTTCGCCGCCATCCCGAGCCAGCTGGGTATTCTGGCGGTCGTCGTCCTGATCGCCGCGGCCTTGTTCGGAGCGTCCCGGCTGGCTGGCAAACGAGGCCTCCTGAGCTGAAATTACTCGAACTCCCCAAACCTTCCAAGGATAAAAACCATGCAATACATGCTTTTGCTCAACGAGCCCGAGAGTGAGTTTTCCAAGCGCAACGATCCCGAGCAGGCGGGCGCCTACTGGGGTGGCTGGAACGCCTTCATCGGCGCCATGGCACAGGCCGGCATCATCGTCAAAGGCGACGGCCTGCAAGGCCCTCAGACGGCGACGACCGTTCGCATCCGCGACGGCAGGCGCGTCGTGCAGGACGGGCCATTCGCCGACACCAAGGAACAACTGGGCGGCTACTTCGTGATCGAGGTTCCCGACCTCGACACGGCGCTGGAATGGGCCGCGCGTGCACCTTCAGCGTCCAGCGCCTCGGTCGAGGTGCGGCCCGTGATGCCACCGCCAGCCGCCTGACCATGCGAGACGCGCGCCGCACGGCGGAGGTGGCGGCGCGCGCGTCGTATGGCCGACTGCTGTCGATCCTGGCCGCTCGCTCCCGCGACATCGCGGCATCGGAAGACGCACTCTCGGAGGCCTTTCTCGCCGCCCTGCGCACCTGGCCCGGCAGCGGCATTCCCGACAACC
>JACMKJ010000153.1 GCA_014380155.1 Rhizobacter sp.
AGTACCTCCTGTTGAGAGTTGAACAAAGCATTCGCGCACATTCGGGGAGTGGTACCGGCCGAATGTGAGCGAATGCGTAGTTCAACACTCAACAGGCGGTACGGAAATGGCTGTTGCAAAGAAGAAGGCCCCCGCGGCCAAGAAGGCGCCGGCGAAGAAAAAAGCCGTTGCCAAGAAACCCGCGGCGAAGAAGGTTGCGGCGAAGAAGCCGGCAGCGAAGAAGGCTGCGGCCAAGAAGCCGGCAGCGAAGAAGGCTGCGGCCAAGAAGCCGGCGGCGAAGAAGGCTGCTACCAAGAAGGCTGCGCCCAAGAAGGCCGCTGCGAAGAAGAAGCCTGCGGCGAAGAAGGCGGCGGCCAAGAAGCCCGCTGCCAAGAAAGCCGCGAAGAAGCCTGCTGCCAAGAAGCCTGCTGCAAAGAAGGCGGCCCCCGCACCTGCTGCCCCTGCTGCGAAGCCCGCAGCAGCCCCGGCTGCAAAGACTGCGCTCAGCCCTGCTGCTGCGTGGCCGTTCCCGACAGGCGCCAAGCCCTGAGAGAACGAGCGGTAAGTACGAAACCCGGCTTCGGCCGGGTTTTTTTATGGTGGATGACGACCCCTCGCCCGGTGGATACACCGGCCGATCCCCCGAGGGGATGCGGGCCGGCTTGGGAGCGGCCCGGCGCTCGGCCCGCCTCCGCTTCGTTCACCACATCACACGGCGCTCAGCCCTTTACAGGCCCAGTACGCTGCGATCGATGACGTGGTTCTGGCCGCCCCGGCAGGCGATCTTCAGCGCGCCGATGCGGTTGCCCAGCGTCACACAACGCTCCAGATTCCAGTCGCGTTCGAGGCCGTAAAGCAGCGCGCCACGGAAGGCATCGCCACAGCCTGTGGGGTCGAGCACTTGTTCGGCGGTCACGCCGGGCACCACGGTGCGCTGACCTTGTTGCCAGAGTTCGCAACCTTGGGCGCCCAGGGTGACGATCACACCGCGCAGGTGCGACTTCGACAAACTCTCCAGCGTCTTGCCGGTGCGCTCGCACAGCATGCGGCCTTCGTAGTCGTTGACGGCGACCCAGGTGGCCTGGCTCACGAACTTGTTCAACTCATCGCCGTTGAACATCGGCAGGCCCTGGCCCGGGTCGAAGACGAACGGGATCTTGGCGGCGGCAAACTGTTCGGCGTGCTGCAGCATGGCGTCGCGGCCATCGGGGGCGACGATGCCCACGCGGATGTCGCTTCGACCCGCAGGCACGGCGGTCAGGTGGGCCGACTGCATGGCACCCGGGTGGAAGGCGGTGATCTGGTTGTTGTCGGTGTCGGTGATGATGATCGCTTGCGCGGTGTAGGTGTCGGACTCGACACGCACGAACTCCGTGCTGGCACCCCAGGTCGTCAGACGCGCAAGGTAATCCTGGCCGTCCGAACCCACGGCAGCCATCACCAGCGGCTCGCCACCCAGTTGGCGCAAGGTGTAGGCGATGTTGCCGGCACAGCCACCAAACTCGCGGCGCAGCGTGGGCACCAGGAAGGACACGTTGAGGATGTGCACCTGCTCGGGCAGGATCTGCTCCGCAAAGCGGCCGGGAAAGGTGGTGATGGTGTCAAACGCGAGTGAACCGCAGATCAAGGCCGACATGAAACGCTCCAGAAGGTAATGGGGATGGCGACCCTGTGCGAAGCGAGCCGCAAACGAGATTCAGGGGTAGAAGATCTCGACCGTGTAGCTGCTGATGCGCCGCGGGTCGGTTGACGACAGCAGCAGCTGCATGCTGGACTCGCTCTCTGGCGCCAGCACGCTCGACACCACACGGAAGTCGCTCGGTGACAGCGCCCGACGGGCCACCAGCTGCCCGCTCAGGTCGGTGAGGCGCAGGTCGACCCAGGGCATGGTGAGCGGCAAAGCGCCACGATTGCGCAGCACCACGGCCAAACGATAGTTGCTGCCGCCACCGGGAGCAGGCGACAGCCCGCTGCTTTCGACCGTGACGTCATCAATTCGACGAGGGGCGCCGATCTGGCAGCCCAGCAACTCACAGCCTTTGGCGAGCCAGGGGCGGGTGGTCGGCCACTGTGCCGCCGACAGGTCACGGAAGTGATATGCGCTCTGCCCCACCAGCGTTCCGACCAGCAGCAGGCTGGCCAACGACAAGAGGACCCGCATCGTCGGGCTGCGCCAGCGTTCACGGTGTTTGGCTTGTTGAACGAAGCCGGGCCCGCGCCGCGCGGCCTCTTGTTTGGCACGCGCCTCCTTGACCGAAGAACGGGCGATACCTGTGCCTTTGCCAGCCGCAGATTTGGGTTTGCCGTCGGACATCAAGGCGGTGTTGAACTGAGCGTCGGCGAAGTCGACACGGTCGCGCGCCTTGACGGCCTGCGCCGGCGTCTGCTCCACGTCGGCCTGCTCGGGCTGGAAGAAGCGCGAGTGGATGCGGTCGCCGTCGCTCAGCTGGAACACATCGTCGTCATCGTCCGGCGGCTCTGGTTGTTGCTGGATCTCGAACGCCGCAGAGACCGTGGCGGCGAGTGGCGCCGGTGGGGCGATCGGCGGTTTCCAGTTGGGTGGCGCGTCGCGCTCCAGGTCGAACAGGCCTTCGATCGCGTTGAAAACTTCGTTGCAGCGACCGCAGCGCACCCAGCCTTCAGACACCTTGAGCTGGTCTTGAACGACTCGAAAGACGGTACCGCATGAAGTGCAACGAGTGGCCAGGCTCATGGCGAAATCATGCCATGCCGATTCATGCGGTACGACGCGCGGTCATGAGAATCCAGCCGTCTTCACTGTCGCTCACGGCCAACTCGCACCAGGGTGCGTAGGCCTGCGTCAGCTCGTCGGCCTGGCGTTCGAGGATGCCGGCCAGCACCAGCGAGCCGCCCGCACTCACATGGCCACACAGCAGCGGCGCGAGCAGCTTGAGCGGCGTCGCGAGGATGTTGGCCAGCACGAGCTCGTATTGACCTTGCGCGGCATCGGGCAGGCCCGCCTTGAGCTGCACCCGGTTGGCCTGGGCGTTCGCCAGCGTGGACTCCACCGCGGCGGGGTCGATGTCGACCGCGTCGATGTGTTGCGCGCCGTGCAGCGCCGCCCCGATGGCCAGAATGCCCGAGCCACAACCATAGTCGAGCACACGCGCCCACGGCTGCGCGTGTTGCGCTGTCCAACGCAGGCACATGCGCGTGGTCGGGTGGGTGCCGGTACCGAAGGCAAGCCCCGGGTCGAGGCGGATCAACTTCTGCGCTTCGGCCGGTGGCTGGTGCCATGTCGGCACGATCCAGAACGTGGGCGTGATGGCGACCGGCGCAAACTGCGATTGGGTGACCCGCACCCAGTCTTCATCGGGCACCGCCTGCAACGACTGCAGGTGCACACCTTCGGCCCAGTCTTGCGCGAGCAACAAGGTGGCGGCTTCAGTGGCGCTTTCTTCCTTGTTGAACAAGGCCTTCAAGATCGAACGCTGCCAACCGCCGCGCGGTGCTGGCATCCCCGGTTCGCCAAATAGCGCGCGCTCGGAGGCCGTGTCGGCATCGGCATCTTCGACCGAGACCGACAGCGCCTCCAGCTCGTCCATCAAGGCATCGGAGACCGACTCGACCAGGTCTTCCGGCACCAGCAGCAGCAGCTCGACCATCTCAGCGCTTGTGCTCGCTCATCCAGCCCTCTAGATAGTGGATGCTGGTGCTGCCTTCGATGAACTTGGCGTCAGCCATCAGCTCGCGGTGCAGCGGGATGTTGGTCAAGATGCCTTCGACCACCGTCTCCGACAGCGCAATGCGCATGCGGGCCAGGGCCTGGTCGCGGGTGTCACCGTGGGTGATGATCTTGCCGATCATCGAGTCGTAGTTGGGGGGCACGAAGTAGTTGGTGTACACGTGCGAGTCGACGCGCACGCCCGGGCCGCCCGGTGGGTGCCACATGGTGATGCGGCCCGGTGAGGGCGTGAACTTGTACGGGTCTTCGGCGTTGATGCGGCACTCGACCGCATGGCCACGCATCTCGATCTGGCGTTGCGTGAACGGCAGCTTCTCGCCGGCGGCCACGCGGATCTGCATCTGCACGATGTCGATGCCCGTCACGAGCTCGGTCACGGGGTGCTCCACCTGCACGCGGGTGTTCATCTCGATGAAGAAGAACTCGCCGTTTTCATACAAGAACTCGAAGGTGCCGGCGCCGCGGTAGCCGATCTTGCGGCAGGCCGCCGCGCAGCGCTCGCCAATGCGTTCGATCACGCGGCGGGGGATGCCCGGCGCCGGCGCTTCCTCGATGATCTTCTGGTGGCGGCGCTGCATGGAGCAATCGCGCTCACCTAGCCAGACGGCATTCTTGTGCTCGTCAGCCAGTACCTGGATCTCGATGTGGCGCGGTCGCTCAATGTACCGCTCTATGTAAACATCGCCATTCTTGAATGCTGCGGCAGCCTCGTTCGACGCCGTCTCCAACGCGTTCCCAAGCTCTGCCTCTGTCCGCACGATTCGCATCCCGCGTCCGCCGCCTCCGGCCGAGGCTTTAACAATCACCGGGAAGC
>JACMKJ010000154.1 GCA_014380155.1 Rhizobacter sp.
CGCCGTCGCTGCACGCTTCCCTGACCCGGTGATGAACTACCGCACGCCGGCCCTGCAGGTGGGTCGCAACGACTTCACCAGCAATGCCGAACTGCAGGGCGTGCTGCGCGGCCTGGTGCGCGACGCGCCCACCGTCGTGCGCCTTCTCAGTCTGGGCACGTCTCAAGGCGGGGTGCCGATCGAGGCCTTGTTGTTCTCGCGCAATGCCGACGTCACGCCCGCCTCGGTGCAGCGCAGCGGCAGGCCGCTGGTGCTGCTGCTGGGCCAGCAGCACGGCGACGAACCCGCCAGCAGCGAAGCGATGATCGTGCTCGCGCAGGAGTTCACGCGCGGCCGTTTGCAAAGCCTGCTCGACCGCATCAACGTGGTGGTGCTCCCACGCGCCAACCCTGACGGCGCGCAGGCCGGGCAGCGCGCCAGCGCCAACGGTGTCGACATCGACCGCGACCACCTGTTGCTCAAGACCCCAGAGGCCCGGGCACTGGCCCAGCTGGTGCGCGACTACCAGCCACTGGTGGTGGCCGAGGCGCGTGAATACGCGGTCAGCGGGGTCTACGCGCAGAAGTTCGGTGCGGTGCAGCGCGACGACGCGCAAGTGCAGTACGCAAGCACAGCCAACCTGCCGGCCTTTTTCAGCAAGGCGGCCGATGAGTGGTTCAAGCAGCCCTTGTTCGCCAGCTTCAAGGTGCATGGTTTGAGCGCGCAGTGGGCTCACGGCACGACGAACGACCCGGCCGACAAGCGTCTCTCGATGGGCGGCGCGCTCGCCGACAGCGGGCGCAACGTGCAAGGCCTGAAAAACACGGTCAGCCTCATGATCGAAACACGCGGTGGGGGCCTGGGCCGCACGCACCTCAAGCGTCGAGTTCACACACAGGTGGTCGCGATGACCAGCGTGCTGCAAAACGCAGCGCAGCGAGGCGGCGACCTGCTCAAGCTGCGCCAGTATGTGGACGCTGACGTGAGCGCGCAGGCTTGCAAGGGCCAGGTGGTGGTGGAGGCCGCCCCCACGCCTACCGAGTACACGCTGCAGATGCTCGACCCCTCTACCGGCGCCGACAAGACCCTCACCGTCAACTGGGACTCGACCCTGGTGCTGCGTGAACTGAAGGTGCGCAAGCGCCCCTGCGGCTACTGGCTCGATGCCGACCAGGCCGACGCCGTGGCGCGCCTAAGGCTGCTGGGCGTGCGGGTCGAGCAGGCGATGGCCAAGGGCGTGGTGCAGGGCGAGAGTTATGCCGGCGTGCAATCAGAGATCAGGACCACCCCGGTCTTGCTCGACGTGCCCGAGGGCAGCTACTACGTGCCGCTCACACAACCGCTGGCCAGCTTGGTGGTGGCGGCGCTGGAGCCAGACACATCGGCCAGCTACTTCAGCGGCGGCGTGATCACCGCCGTGAGCAAACAGGCGCGTGTGACGGCGCTTCCGGGGATCAAATTGAGCGTGATGCCGTAAGGGCAAACAGTCAGCGTCGCTTGCCGCCGCCGAAGATGCCGCCCAGCACGCCGCGGATGATCTCACGGCCCACGCTGGAGCCGATGGTGCGGGCCGCCGACTTGCCGAGCGTCTGCACGATGCCGTCGTGCTTGCCACCGCGCGGGCCGGTGCTGCCAAAAAGAATGTCGTTGAGCCCGCCCATCATCCCGCCCGCGCTTTCTTGCGCGGGCGGGGCCTTGCCGGCCTGGGTCTTGGCTTCCTGCGCTTGATCAGCGCTCACGTTGGTGCGGCCCTTGATCTTCTCGTAGGCCGATTCGCGGTCGACCGTTTTTTCATACACACCGGCCACCAGCGAGCTGGCGAGCAAGGCCTTGCGCTGCTCGGGTGTGATGGGGCCGATCTGGCTGCCCGGGGGGATGACGAACACCCGCTCGGTGACGCAGGGGCGGCCCTTGGCGTCCAGAAAGCTCACCAGCGCTTCGCCCACGGCCAGCTCGGTGATGGCGGTTTCGATATCCAGCGGCGGGTTCGCGCGCATGGTGCTCGCCGCCGCCTTCACCGCTTTCTGGTCGCGCGGCGTGAAGGCGCGCAGCGCGTGCTGCACCCGGTTGCCGAGCTGGGCGAGCACGGTGTCGGGAATGTCGAGCGGGTTCTGCGTCACGAAGTACACACCCACGCCCTTGCTGCGCACCAGGCGCACCACCAGCTCGATGCGCTCGACCAGGGCGGTGGGCGCCTCCTTGAACAGCAGGTGGGCCTCGTCGAAGAAGAACACGAGCTTGGGCTTGTCGAGGTCGCCCACTTCGGGCAACTGCTCGAACAGCTCGGACAGCATCCACAGCAGGAAGGTGGCGTACAGGCGCGGCGAGTTCATCAGCTTGTCGGCGCTGAGGATGTTGATCACGCCTTGGCCGTCCACCGTCTGCATGAAGTCAGAGATGTTGAGCATCGGCTCGCCGAAGAACTTGTCGCCGCCCTGTTCGTCGATCTGGAGCAGCCCGCGCTGGATGGCGCCCACGCTGGCCGCGCTCACGTTGCCGTATTCGGTGGTGAACTGGCTCGCGTTTTCGCCCACGTGCTGCAACATGGCGCGCAGGTCTTTGAGGTCGAGCAGCAGCATGCCGTTGTCGTCGGCGATCTTGAAAACGAGGCTCAGCACGCCGGCCTGCGTTTCATTAAGTGCCAGCATGCGGGCTAGCAGCAGTGGGCCCATGTCGGTGACGGTGGCGCGCACCGGGTGGCCGCTCTCGCCGAAGACGTCCCACAGGGTGGCGGGGCAGGCGGCCGAGGGTGGGGCCTCCAGGCCACGCTCTTTCAGCACGGCGGCCAGCTTCTCGCCGATCTTGCCTGCCTGGCTGATGCCGGTGAGGTCGCCTTTCACGTCGGCCATGAACACGGGCACGCCGCGCTGGCTGAAATTTTCGGCCAAGGTTTGCAGCGTGATGGTCTTGCCGGTGCCGGTGGCGCCGGTGATCAGCCCGTGGCGGTTGGCCAGGGCAGGGAGCAGGAAGCACTCGATCGTCTTTTGCTCCGAGACAACGTGCTTGGCGATGAGGATGGGCTCGGCCATGAAAAGTGCTCCCTGGGCAGACACGTAAAATCGCAGTGTATTGAATAAGCGGTGCACCCTCGCACCGCGACACAGCAGACGGAGCTTCGTTTCATGGCGGGACATTCCAAGTGGGCCAACATCCAGCACCGAAAGGGCCGCCAAGACGAAAAACGCGGCAAGGTCTGGACACGCGTCATCCGTGAAATCATGGTCGCGGCCCGCCAGGGCGGCGGCGACGTGAAAGACAACCCGCGGCTGCGCCTGGCGGTGGAAAAGGCCAAGGCGGCCAACATGCCGTCGGACACCATCAAGAAGAACATCGACAAGGCCACCGGCAATCTCGAAGGTGTGCACTACGAAGAGATTCGCTACGAGGGCTACGGCATTGGCGGTGCGGCCGTCATCATCGACTGCATGACCGACAACAAGGTGCGCACCGTGGCCGAGGTGCGGCATGCGTTCAGCAAGTACGGTGGCAACCTGGGCACCGAAGGTTCGGTGGCGTTCCAGTTCAAGCATGTGGGGCAGATGCTGTTTGCCCCAGGCACGAATGAAGACAAGGTGATGGAAGTGGCGCTCGAAGCCGGGGCCGACGACGTGGTGACGCACGACGATGGCTCGCTCGAGGTGCTGTCGTCTCCGCATGACTTCGAGGCGGTGAAAGCGGCGCTCGAAGCCGCAGGCCTGAAGCCTGAAATGGCCGAAGTGACGATGCGCGCCGAAAACACCATTGAGCTGGCCGGTGAAGACGCTGAGCGCATGCAAAAGCTGCTCGATGTGCTCGAAGACCTGGACGACGCGCAAGAGGTCTTCCACAACGCGGTGATCAACGAATGAAAGTCCTCGTGATCGGCTCCGGCGGCCGTGAACATGCCATCGCCTGGAAGCTGGCCCAGTCGCCCAAGCTGCAAACCGTCTACGTCGCGCCTGGCAACGGCGGCACGGCGCTCAGCCCGCACCTGAAGAACGTCGCCATCACCGATGTGAAGGCGCTGGCCGACTTTGCGCAGGCCGAGAAGATCGGCCTCACCGTGGTGGGCCCAGAAGCACCGCTGGCGGCCGGCGTGGTCGATGAGTTTCGTGCCCGCGGCTTGCGCATCTTCGGCCCGACCCAGGCGGCCGCGCAGCTCGAAAGCTCCAAGGCCTTCGCCAAGGACTTCATGAAGCGCCACGCCATCCCGACGGCGGCGTACGAGACCTTCTCCGACATCGCTGCCGCGCACGCCTACGTCGACAAGATGGGCGCGCCCATCGTCATCAAGGCCGACGGCCTGGCTGCGGGAAAGGGCGTGGTGGTGGCGATGTCGCTTGCCGAGGCGCACGAGGCCGTCGACTGGATGCTCGCTGGTGACGCAAAGGACAACAAACTCGGCGTGCAACACAACGCCGGTGGCGCGCGGGTGGTCATCGAAGAGTTCCTGCAAGGCGAAGAAGCCAGTTTCATCGTGCTGTGCGATGGCAAGAACGTGCTGCCCTTGGCCACCAGCCAAGACCACAAGCGCCTGCTAGACGGCGACCAGGGCCCCAACACCGGCGGCATGGGCGCCTACTCGCCGGCCCCGGTGGTCACGCCCAACGTGCATGCCAAGGCCATGCAAGACATCATCTTGCCGACCATCGAAGGCATGGCCAAGGACGGCATCCCCTTCACCGGCTTCCTTTACGCCGGGCTGATGATCGACGAGCACGGCGTGCCCAAGACGCTGGAGTTCAATACCCGCATGGGCGACCCCGAGACGCAGCCCATCATGATGCGGCTCAAGACCGACCTGCTCGACGTCTTCATGGCCGCGACCGACGGCACGCTCGACCAAATCGAGCTGCAATGGGACCGCCGCGTCGCGTTGGGCGTAGTGATGGCTGCGGCCGGCTACCCGCTCAACCCGCGCAAGGGCGACCAGATCACCGGCCTGCCTGCCGATGGCGCCGATGCAGTCGCCTTCCATGCTGGCACCACGGCGCAGCAGGGCACTGTGGTCACCTCAGGCGGCCGTGTGCTGTGTGTCACCGCCCTGGGCGACTCGGTGAAGATGGCGCAGACACGAGCCTACGAGGTGTTGCAAGACATCCAGTTCGACGGCGCGCAGTTCCGCCGCGACATCGGCCACCGGGCCATTCGTAAATGACCCCCCAGTCGCTTCGCTCCTGCCCCCAAGGGGCGCCACCCCAGGGGCTCGGCGAAGCCGGTTCCCCGGGGCGTTGCTTGATGAGTCAATTCGCTTCGCTATGACATGAATACTCTCGACGTTCGTCTCTACCTGCTGGGCTTGCAAGACCGCATCATCGGTGCGATGGAGGCTGAGGGTGGCGAGCCCTTCATCACCGACAGCTGGACGCGCCCGCCCGGTGAGCGGCTGCTAGGCGATGGCATGTCGCGCCTGATCGAAGGTGGCCAGTTGCTGGAGCGCGGAGGCTGCAACTTCTCGCATGTGAAAGGCGCGGCCATGCCGCCTTCGGCCACGCAGCACCGGCCCGAGCTGGCGGGTGCGCCGTTCGAGGCGATGGGCGTGTCGCTGGTCATGCACCCGCGCAACCCCTATGTGCCCACGGTGCACATGAACGTGCGCATGTTCGCCGCCTTGCCCGAGGGGCGTGAGCCGGTGGTGTGGTTCGGCGGCGGCATGGACCTCACGCCCTACTACGGCTTTGAAGAAGACGCGCAGCACTTTCATCGCGTGAACCGCGATGCGCTGGCGCCGTTTGGTGCCGACAAGTACCCGCGTTTCAAGCAGTGGTGCGACGAGTATTTTTTTCTCAAGCACCGCAATGAGCCGCGTGGCATCGGCGGGGTGTTCTTCGACGACTTTGCCGAAGGCGGTTTCGAACCCAGCTTTGCTTTGATGCGCTCGGTCGGTGACGCCTTCTTGGCCGCCTACCTGCCCATCGTGCAGCGTCGCAAGCACCTGCCGCATGGCGCGCGCGAGCGCGAGTTTCAAACCTACCGGCGTGGCCGCTATGTCGAGTTCAACTTGGTGTTCGACCGTGGCACCTTGTTCGGCCTGCAGTCGGGTGGGCGCACCGAGAGCATTTTGATGTCGATGCCACCGGTGGTGACCTGGCGGTACGACTGGGCGCCCGAAGCCGGCACGCCCGAGGCCAGGCTGTACAGCGACTTCCTGCGGCCCCGCGACTGGGTCGGGGAGAACGTTTGAAACGCATAGGGCTCTTCGGCGGCAGCTTCGACCCGGTGCACAGCGCCCACGTGGCCTTGGCGCGCCTGGCCTTGTCGGAGATGCAGCTCGACGAAGTGCGCTGGGTGCCCGCCGGTCAGCCCTGGCAAAAGGCCCGGCAGCTGGAGTCGGCCCTACACCGCGAGGCCATGGTTCGCCTGGCGATCGAGGGCGAGCCGCGTTTTGTTCTGGATCGCTGCGAGCTGACCCGCCGCGGCCCGAGTTTCACGCTCGACACCGTGCGCGAGCTGCAGGCTGCCGAGCCTGGCCACGCATGGTTTCTGATCCTCGGCCAAGACCAGTACGCCGGCCTGCACACCTGGCGCGACTGGGGCGAGCTGCTGGCCCGTGTGACCCTGGCCGTGGCCAACCGGCCGGGCGTGATTCCGCAAGCCCACCCTGACGTGGAGAGTGCGCCCCACCGGGTGGTGGCGCTGCCGATGATGGATATTTCATCGACCGAGATCCGCGAGCGCGTTGTGGCGGGCCAAGGGATAGACAATCTGGTACCCGCCGCCGTGGCAGGCTATATTGACCAACACCACCTCTACCGAGGGACCTCTGGGAGCTGAATGGACATCCGAAAACTGCAACGCGCCATCGTCGATGGTCTGGAAGACGTGAAAGCCCAAGGCATTCAGGTCTTTGACACCGAGCACCTCTCACCGCTCTTCGAGCGTGTGGTCATCGCTTCGGGCACATCGAACCGACAAACCAAGGCGCTGGCCGCCAGCGTGCGCGATGCCGTCAAATCCAAGGGCTTCCCGGTGTTGCGCACTGAGGGCGAAGACAACGGCGAATGGATCATCGTCGACTGCGGTGCCGCGGTCGTGCACGTGATGCAACCCGCCATCCGCGACTACTACCACCTCGAAGAGATCTGGGGCGACAAACCCGTCAAGCTCAAGATCGACACCGCACCGGCCAGGCTGGTGAAGGCCGAGGAACCCGCCAAGCCGGCCAAGCCTGCCGCCAAGAAAGCCGCTGCCAAGAAGGCGCCGGCCAAGGCCGCACCGTCGAAGGCTGCGCCGGCGAAGAAGGTGGCCGCCAAGAAGGCGGCCCCCGCCAGCAAAGCCGCACCGGCTAAAAAGGCGGCGCCTGCCAAGAAGGCGCCAGCCAAGCGGGCTGCGCCGGCCAAAGCGGTCATCACCCGCACGGTCGGGGTGAAGAAGAGCTCGACCGCTGCCGCCAAGAAGCCGGCGGCCAAGAAAGCACCAGCGAAGAAGGCCGTGGCCAAGAAGACGCCGACCCGGAGGTGAAGCTCTTCCTGGTTGCCGTCGGCCAGCGCCAGCCCGGCTGGGCTGAAACGGCCTACGACGACTATGCCAAGCGCTTCCCGCCCGAGATGCGCCTGGAGCTCAAAGCCGTCAAGGCCGAAACACGGGGCTCCAAGACACCTGAGCAACTGATGGCCGCCGAGGCCACACGCCTCGAAGCCGCCTTGCCCAAGAGCGTGCGGCGTGTGGTGCTCGACGAGCGCGGCGACCGGCTCACCACGCTGCAGCTCTCGGCGCGCATGAAGGCCTGGATGCACGACGGCCGCGACGTGGCCCTCGTGATCGGCGGCCCCGATGGGCTGGATGCCACGCTCAAACAAACTGCCGACGAAACGCTGCGCCTGTCTGACCTCACCTTGCCGCATGCCTTCGTGCGCGTGCTGCTGGCCGAGGCGCTCTATCGAGCCTGGACGGTGATGGTCAATCACCCGTATCACCGCGAATGATGACGGCCCCCCAGTCGCTTCGCTCCTGCCCCCGAGGGGCGCCGCCTTGGCCCGGGGAACCCGGGCTTCGGCGTTGCTTGATGTGCAGCGGCTTCGCGCTGCGGGGTTGGCGTTGTGAGTGACTTTATCTACCTGGCTTCGCAGAGCCCGCGCCGCAGTCAGTTGTTGCAGCAACTCGGTGTGCGCCACGAGTTGCTGTTGGCGGGCCCCGAGGAAGATGCGGAATCGCTCGAGGCCGAGCGAGCTGGCGAGTTGCCGGCCGCCTACGTGGAGCGAGTGACGCGCGCCAAACTGCACGCCGCTCGCCAGCGCTGGAAAGCGCGAGGCCTGCCGCCCGCGCCCATCCTGTGTTCCGACACCACCGTGGCCCTGGGGCGGCGCATCCTCGGCAAACCACTCGATGCCGCCGATGCGCACCACACGCTGTCGTTGCTGTCGGGTCGCACGCACCGTGTGATCACTGCGGTGGCGGTGGCATTCGGTGGCCGTGAAGCGATGTTGGTGAACGTGTCGCACGTGCGCTTCGATCAGATCACCGCGAAACAGATCGCCGACTACATCCAGTCCGGCGAGCCTTTCGGCAAGGCCGGCGCCTATGCCATCCAGAGCCACGCCGCCGCCTGGATCAGCCATATCGACGGGAGCTACTCCGGTATCATGGGTTTGCCTCTGTACGAGACGGCCCAGCTGCTGAGACAAGCAGGCGTGAAGTTCTAGCGCCGCGTTGTCGGCGTCCACAAGAGACCCGTCCTCCATGCAAGACATCCTCATCAACTGGGCGCCCCAGGAAACGCGTGTGGCCGTGGTCGAAAACGGCGCCGTGCAAGACCTGTACGTCGAGCGAACTCTTGAGCGTGGCCTGGTCGGCAACATTTACGCCGGCCGTGTGGCGCGTGTGTTGCCCGGCATGCAATCGGCCTTCATCGACATCGGCCTGGAGCGTGCTGCCTTCCTTCACGTGGCCGACGTGCACGTCAACGGCAGCACCGGCAGCCGCGTCGACCATGGGCCGGGTGCTGCGCCGCCGCTGCCCATCGAGCGCCTGGTGTTCGAGGGCCAGACACTCACCGTGCAGGTGATCAAGGACCCGATCGGCACCAAGGGCGCGCGCTTGTCCACCCAGATCAGCATTGCGGGTCGCATGCTGGTGTTCCTGCCACAAGACGACCACATCGGCATCTCGCAAAAGATCGGTTCGCACGAACTGCGCGAGCAACTGCGCACCCGCATGAACACCCTGGCCGGCAAGCCGGAAGAGGGCAGCGGCGCGGTGTACAACGGCGGTGGTTTCATCTTGCGCACCAATGCCGAAGATGCCACCGACGAAGAGCTGGCCGACGACATCGCCTACCTGCGCAAGACGTGGGGTGCGATCCGCGAGCGCAGCTTCAAGTCGCCCGCCGGTTCGCTGCTACACCAGGACCTGAGCTTGGTCGAGCGCGTGCTGCGAGATCTGGCCAATGACTCCACACAATCGATCCGCATCGACTCGCGCATGCAGTACGACCAGCTGGTGGCCTTTGGCGCCGAGTTCACGCCCGGCTCGGCGGCCAAGCTCGCGCACTACAAGGGCGAGCGGCCGATCTTCGACCTGTACAACGTCGACGAAGAGATCGCCAAGGCCCTGGCGCGGCGAGTCGATTTGAAGTCAGGCGGCTACCTGATCATCGACCAGACCGAAGCGCTCACCACCATCGACGTGAACACGGGCGGGTATGTGGGCGCGCGCAACTTCGACGACACCATCTTCAAGACCAACCTTGAAGCTACCCAGTCGATCGCGCGCCAGCTGCGCCTGCGCAACCTGGGCGGCATCATCATCATCGACTTCATCGACATGACGCGCGAAGAGCACCAGGCCACGGTGCTCGCCGAGCTGCGCAAGCAACTCGCCCGCGACCGCACCAAGATCACGGTGAGCGGCTTCACCCAGCTCGGCCTGGTGGAAATGACCCGAAAGCGCACCCGCGAGTCGCTCGCCCACATGCTGTGCGAACCTTGCCCCACCTGCGAAGGCAAGGGCCAGGTGAAAACGCCACGCAGCGTGTGCTACGACATCCTGCGCGAGATCTTGCGCGAGGCGCGACAGTTCAACCCGAAGGAGTTCCGCATCGTCGCCTCGGCGGCGGTGGTGGAGATGCTGCTCGATGAAGAGAGCCAGCACCTGGCGGGCCTCTCCGACTTCATCGGCAAGCCGATTTCGCTGCAGGCCGAGACGGCGGGGTCGCCTGAGGCTTATGACATTGTGCTGATCTGAGGTACATGCCTTTGGTGAACCGCCAGGAAACGAGGCGCCGCGACAGGCTACTCATCGTTCAACCATGGTTCAGTGCGCTAGGGCACCCGGCGCAATCGCTTTGCAACACGATGCGCACGTTGACGCGCGTGACTCACATTGACTACTTGGTCTCGCGTGATGCCCTGTTCGAGCCGAACGCAGACCTTACGCAGGCCCTGGGGCTGGGCCAACGCCTGTTCAGGTTCGCCGTGCTTGGCAGTGACCTCAAGAAAAACACGGTGGCTGCTCTATGGGCGATGGTGAAGCTTTTCAGCCAATTCAGGGACGTTCGTCAGGTGTTCTTCTTCGACATGGACCTGGTGAGCATTGCCAAATGGTGGCCCGTGCTGGGGCCGTTGCTGAGAGTTAAGCAGCTTTCGTTGCTATACCTGATGGGACCTGAGCAGATCAGCGGTCACCCAAGATCCAGGCGCCGTGTCGAGCGCCTTCTTCGACGACATGAAGTGGTCTTGTGCCTGCGCACCTCAGAACTTCGCCAAGACTGGGTCGCGGCCTTTCCTGATGGCGACCCGGAGCGGATTCGCACCTTGCCGTCCTTGGAAATTCCTGAAGGTGTCGACCATCCGCCGCAGTACTGTCAAGAACGGGCCGATGTGCGCTTCGGTCTTTTGGGACAGTTACGCCGTGGCAAGTCTATCGATGCCCTTGTGCCGATTTTTTCAAGCCAACCAGAAATCGGCAAGCTGAAGATCGCTGGATCGTTTGCGTCGCCGGCCGAACGCGAGGCACTGAGCCTTCTCCAGGGACTCCCGGGTTTTGAAGAGCGTTACCTCTCGGACGATGAGTTGCTGCAACTCACCGCAGCTCAGGACTACATCGTGATCCTGTACGACCACTGGGATAAGCGGATGGAAAGCGCGGTGCTGTACCTCGCCATGCGAGCCAATCGCCCCGTGCTTGTCTACGCAGAAGGGTGGTGCGACCGGATGATTCGTGAGTTTGGTTGTGGCCTGTCGGTGGGGCGAGCGGATCTTGATCTACGAGGTTTCCTTGCCTCGTTGCCTTTGCCGGGGTCGTCGGCCTATGCTGCCCTTATCGAGGGAGTTCAGCGCTTCCGACAGTCACATCGGACTGAAGCATTGCTGCCCAACTTCTTCGGATGCATCGGTTTCGGCCCCGGTGTTGACGCTCGAATCCCCGTCATGGACCGCGCGACTTGATCCCGAGTTGGAAACTCGCTAAACCTACAATTCGCTGCCGGGCCAGACATAGCTCACTCCAGCCACCTCGAATGCCACATCCATCTCTCGTGCCCGCCGGGGAAGCCGTCTACGACCTTGACTTGCTTCGAACCTTGCGCGGTCGACAACTTTCAGGCGAGCTCAAGGTGTTGTGCGTGATCGGCGCCCACAAGTTTGAAGAGCTGCGGCTGATCAACCGCTTGTTTCCCTCGCTGCAACACATCTATCTGTTTGAACCGCAGGCTGAGCCATTGGTGGCCTTGAAGCAATTGGCCGAGCGAGACAGCCGCATCAAGGTGTTCCCCTGTGCCGTGTCCGACACCGATGGCGTGGCCTCATTCAACGTCGCCAGCAACGACGGTGAGTCCAGTTCGTTGCTCAAACTGGGAACGCATCGCGAACTATTCCCCGAAGTCACCATGAAAACCGTGATCGAGGTGCCAACTCGGCGGCTCGATTCGGTGCTGACCGAGCATGGTCTTGCGAACCCCGATGTGATGATCGTTGACGTTCAAGGGGCCGAGTACCTCGTTTTGAAGTCGTTCTCGCCGACGGTTCTGGACGGGTTGCGCTTGCTCTACACCGAGGTCAGCACCGAGGCCCTGTACGAATCGGCTGGTCTGTTGTCGGATGTCGAAGCCTTGTTGGCGTCACGCTTCGTCAACCTGGGGTTCGCTCCGATGCGGGCCGATGTGCCCATGCATGGAAATGCCGTCTTCGTGGCGCGTGCCGATGCCGATGTTGCCGTGGCTTTGAAGCTTGGCGAGCGGTTCCGGCGCGCTTTCCACCGGCTTAAACGTCGCCTGCGCGGCCGGCCAGGTGCCGCCGCGAATTCCTGATGGTGGCGGCTGAAATGGGCATGTCCCGGCCGCTCATATCTGTGGTGGTACCTACCTGGAACACCGCGTCGGTGCTGCCTCAGGCGCTGAGATCGCTGTCCGAGCAGACGTTTGTCGATTTCGAAGTGATCGTCAGCGATGGAGCGTCGTCCGATGGCACGCTGGGCGTGGCTGAGAAGTTCGCGGGCGCTTTGGCCCATCTGCAGATCGACTCGAGGCCTGACACAGGGGTCTATGACGCCATCAACCGAGGCGTGCGTTTGTCGAGCGGGCAGTGGTTCATGGTGTTGGGCAGTGATGACCGTCTTCACTCGCGCGATACGCTCGCAGCTGTCGCACAAGAACTGCTGGCAGCTGGGCCTGTGCAGATGGTCTATGGCGATGTGTGCATGATGGCACCCAACCGAAGCGGCATTCCGCCTGGGGGGCGCTTCGCCGGGCCTATGCCGCTGTCACGCCTGTTCTCGTCCAACATTTGTCAGCAATCGGTTTTCTACAGGCGAAAGCTGTTCGACAGACTTGGCGGGTTCAACGAGCGGTATCGCTTGTATGCCGATTGGGATTTCAACATTCGGGCGGCATTCGAGGCGCCGACGCAGTGGATCGATCTTGTGGTTGCAGATTACGCAGCAACGGGGATGAGTGCCAGTGCGGTGGACCAAAGTTTCATAGACGACATGCATGAGTTGATATTGCGCGAGTTCATGCGGCGCTCTGGGCAGCGGACCTTGTGGCCGCTGCAGCGACGCGTTCGCCACGATGCCAATGTCTTGCGCAAGAGGGGCCAATGGGGTTTGGCCTTATCTCACCTCGCTTCGTACCTACACTTGCTGGTGCTTCGGGTCCCCAACCTGCTGAAGGGCGGAGCATGAAGCTGCTTGCACGCTCATGACCGCACTGGCTCTAACTCAAGTCACCTTGTGCTGCGTCGACAGCACGCCCAGGCTGCCATGGGCGCTACGGGCCTTGCGCCGCAGCATGGAGCAGGTGCAGTTTGGTGATGCATTCATCTGTACCGACCGCGCGTCTTTGGGCGAGCACGCATTGCCGGAGGGTGTTCGCCTGGTTGAAATGGCGCCATTGCGCAGCATCGAGGCCTACTCCGAATACATGATCAAGTGCCTGCGCCCGCATGTGCACACCTCTCACGTGCTGATCGTGCAGTGGGATGGGTTTGTGCTGCACCCCGCGGCCTGGCGCGACGAGTTTCTGGAGTTCGACTATCTGGGCGCGCCCTGGCAGCACTTTCCGGAGCCGTGGACGGTGGGTAACGGCGGGTTCTCGTTGCGGTCGGTGCGCCTGCTCGAGGCGCTTGAAGCCCCTTCCATCGTGGCAAGTCACCCCGAAGACATCTGCATCTGCCAGACCCACCGCGCCCAGCTCGAAGCCATGGGCATCCGATTCGCCCCGCGGTCCGTGGCGCGCTACTTTTCGGTGGAAGACGGCCCGCTGCTGCCGGAAGTGTTCGGCTTTCACAGCCCCTGCCATTTGCCGGCGGTTCTGGCGCCCGATGAGGCCATGGCCTTCATCGACTCGCTGCAACCGTCCGTGATCGAGGCTCACTATTTCGGCAGCCTGTTGCGAGAGCTCGTGCAAGGCGCGCGCAGCCGGGCGGAGCTGCAACCCGCGCTGCGCAAGTATCGGCAGTTGATTCACACCGCGATCGACGGTTTGAATGGCCCAAGCAGCCTCTCGCCTCATGCGCTGGGGGTGTGCAAGGCCTTGATCCGTTATGGCGAATACGCTGCGGCCGGCAAGCTGCTGCGCCGGCGCCGCGAGGCCCTCGGCCGGCGGTGGGCCGAACCCAAGCTGTGGTGGCGCCTAAAGGCCAAGTCGCTGGTGTCGTCGCTCAAGAGGTCGGGTTCATGAGCCTGGTCCGCAGCCTTCGGCGTTATGCCGAAGAGACGTGGGTGCCTCCGTTTCCACAGCCGTTGCCGTCAAACACCGATCAGTACGCTGGCCAGGTGTCTTGGCGGCGTGCCGCTTGGCGTCGGGCGCTGCGCCAACTCAGGCTCAGCTGGCATGGACAGGCTTCGCTGGTGCGCTCGCGCATCGATCTGCAAACCCACCGTCGTGTGCTCTGGATACACCAAGGCACACCCCAGGTGGGCGACTCCCTGATGGACCTGGCCGCGCGCGTTCTGCTGAAGGGTCGCGTCGATCGCCTCGACCTGCTGACCGAGCCTCATCTGCTGCCGCTTTATCGCAACGACGAAGTGTTCACGCAGGTCGGGTCCACGGCGTCGGAGCTGGCGAGCACCTATGACCTGGTTCTCTTGCACAGCACCTCGTCGCGTTCCGTGCGCGACAAGCTGGCCCACTACACAGCGCTCCCGTTTGCCCATGTCCATGGGTACTTCACGGGGCCTGAGTTCAACCGCACGCTGTTTGGCTTCTACCGGCTGGCGCAGTTGCTTCAGTTGCCGCTGGACGAAGGCGAGATCAACCGGATCGCCCGCCCGAGCATGCGAGCCGCCGCGGACGACGAGCGCACCGTTGAAGCCTTGCAGATTCCCCCGGGTGCCCTGGTGGTGGCGCTGGGTGGGGTGCGTGACTGGCGCACCTACGAACAGTGGCCGCAGGTTCTTCAACAGTTGCATGCTTGCGGCGTGAGGGCGCCGGTGGTGCTGGTGGGGGCGGAAAACGGTTTGCCCATGCGCGATGCCATTCAAGCGGCCAACACCGGCTTGCGCATCATCGACCGCGTGGCGCAGCACAGCCTGGGCGAGGTTCACGCCCTGATGCGCCGTTGCGCGCTGGCCATCTGCGCCGATGGCGGCTTGCTTCATGTGGCCCATGCTGCAAACGTGCCGGTGGTGGCTTTGTTTGCCGGCATCATCGACCCGAGCTTCAGGGTGACTGCAGCGAACCGCACGCGTTCGCTCTACGGCGCGCGCTCGGTCAACGACGTGCCCGCGTCCGAGGTGGCGGCCTGCGCGGTGGCCATGCTGGCGGACGCGCAGGCAGCTCGGCTCTAGGGTTGGTTCAGCCCACCAGGCGGTAGTGCTTGCGGCTCAGGTCCCAACCGAACCAGCGCTCCAGCTGCATCGACAGTCGGTGCTTCTTTTCACGCCGCGTGAGCGGGTGATCGGGGTTGGGTGCGAAGTGGTGCTCGGCCTCGGTGGACAGCCAGGCCGCCATCACCGCCGGGTGCTCACCGGCGTAGGGCTTCAGCGATTGCGGGTCGATGTTGCCGTAGTGCACCTTCGGCGCGCCGTGTGACCAGTACTTGCTGACTTGGTCCATCTTGGCCTGCATGTAGTCGGTGCGGCGCACGTGGCCGTAGTGGTAGATGTGCGCGTTGGCCAGCGCGGCACGTGGGTGGCGGCCACGGCGGTGTTGGTCCATGACCACCCAGAACTGGCCATCGGGCGCATAGGTGCGGATGGTGTTGCGGATGAGGCGGCACTCGCGCCGGTACCAGGCGGGGCTGACGGCGAGCCAATGGGGCGAGCCGTAGAAGTGCAGGTAGTCGAAGACGAGTGCCTCGATCTGCGGGTTGGCGTGGTGGCGGTTGACGGCCTCGCGGATCGCGCCCAGTTCGGCCTCGTGCACCACCTCGTCGCCCTCCAGGTAGAACGCCCAGTCTCCGGTGCAGGCGTACTGGGCGATCATCTTTTGCTGCGCGTAGACGAAGCCGCGCTCAGACATGCGCTCGTTCCAGATCGTGTCGATCAGGCGAATCTTCGGGTCGCCGATCGCCATCAGACGCTCGCGGGTGTCGTCATCACCCCGGCCCACGGCGATGACAAACTCGTCGACCAGCGGCAACAAGGAGCGCACCGAGGCTTCGAACGGGAAGCCCAGCTTGACGCCGTTGCGCAAGAAGGTGAAGCCGCTGATGGAGGGGTCAGTCGCTTTTTGCATAACGGTGCGGTTGCAGCATCTGTTTGGTGCGCAGGCCCCAGAAAAGCTGGGCGGCCTGGCGCATTCTCTTGGGTTCAGAACTCTTTTGAATGGCGAAGAGCCGCTGGCGATGGCGCCATGCAAAAACGGCCAGCCGTGGCGAGATGAACTGCGTCTCTCTGGCGCGCCACAGCGCCAGCAGGGCCTGAGCGAAAGCCTGGCCCTTGCCGGGAACACGTGAGAAGAGTTCGATCCGCTCGCGGATCTCTACCGCGTCTCGCCTGCGAAACCCTCGGGCTTTGGCGCGCACGGTGGGTTGCGCTCCGCCGAGGTTGGTGACGGCCGTCGCATGCTGCCGGTGCCTCACCAGACATTCGTCGACGTAGCGCACGCTGCCGGCCGACGCGGCGACGTAGGCCAGCCACCAATCATGGAACGTCGACGGCGGAAAGGGGCTCGCCAGCCCGAGCAAGCTACGGCAGAACAACATCGCATGGCCACTCGCGTTGTTGTTCAGCAGGTAGGGGGCCGGGTCGTCGGTGCTGAAGCGGTTCCGCAGGTCCGACACGCGGCGGTTCAGTGAGCGGCCGTTTTCGTCCATCAACTCCGAGTCGCAGTAGGCCAGCAGGGCGGCACCCGTGGCCAACTCGCGGGCCAGCTCGGAGAGTTTGCGTGGCAGCCAGATGTCGTCCTGGTCGCAGGGTGCGATCCAGCGCCCGCTGCAAAGCGAAATGGCCGCCTCGAAGTTCTTCTGGTAGCCCCGGTTGTGGGCGTTGCGGGTGTATCGGATACGAGCGTTCCGTCCGGCGTAACTCGCCAGGATCTGAGGCGTGCCATCGGTGGAGGCATCGTCGACCGCGACGATCTCGATGTGGGGCCAATCTTGTGCCAGCAGCGAGTCGAGCTGTTCGCGCAAGAACCGCTCGCCGTTGAAGGTGCACAAGGCGATCGAGATCAACGGGGGTTGCGCGTCGGTCATCGTTCGGTCATGCCGGTTTCAGGCGACACGATTGAGCGTCTCGACCTCTTCACGGCTCCACTTTCCACCCATGGGAATCAGGCGCTCGGCATCGGCGAAGGCGGGCGGATTGGCGCGCAGCGTCACGCGAATGTAGTGGTGCACGAACACGTCGAGCGCGATGTGCAGCGGGCGCACGTCGCCGTGCTCGAGGGCGCGCTTCTTGGTGCGCAGGTAGAGGTCGGCATCAGCGGCCTGGATGCGTTCGTCCCACAGGCCGATGCGTTCGATGCCGGTTCGGCTCATCAGCACGGAGTTGCCGACATACCCCTCCAGGATCCGCCCTTCGAAACGTTCGATCCGCTGGCGGCTGAAGCGCTCCCAGTCGCCATACATCCAGCGGTGCGACAGCTTGAGCCAGGGTTGTTGCGCTCCAAACAGCCGCACGGGCAGCGACGCGCGTTTCCAGCGCCGGCGCAGGGTGCGGGTGGCTTCAGGTGACTCGATGCGCTCGATGCCGCACACCGTCAAGGCATCCAGGCCATGGCGCTGGGCACTGGCGAGCAGGCGCGTGTCCCATGCCGGGGGAAGCACGATGTCGTTGTTGAGGAAGGCCATCCACTCGCCTTGTGCGACAGCGATGCCCTGGTTCTGCGTGTAAGGGTAGGAGTAGTTGGCTGAATTGCGTATCACCTTGGCGCCCACTGACTCGAAGAACTCTGCCGAGCCGTCGGTGGATGCGTTGTCGATGATGATCAGCTCGTAAGGCTGCTGGGTGTAGCGTTTCACATGCTCCACGAACCATTGGTTCATGGCCAGCTGGTTGTGAACGGCCGTGATGATGCTGAGCTTGGTCATCCGCGAGATGTTCCACCGGCATGGTCGGCCCCGACCTTGAACTGCAGAGAGTGCAACCGAGCAAACAACCCGTCGAGCGCCAGCAGCTCCGCGTGCGTGCCTTGCTCAACGACACGACCGCCTTCGAGCACCAGCACCCGGTCGGCTGCCTTGACGGTTGACAGGCGGTGAGCAATGACGATGCTGGTGCGCCCGACCATCAAGGCGTCTAGCGCCTCTTGCACCAGACGCTCGGACTCGGAGTCGAGCGCCGACGTGGCTTCGTCGAGGATCAGGATGGGCGCGTCTTTGTAGATCGCTCTCGCGATGGCCAGGCGCTGTCGCTGGCCACCCGAGAGCTGGTTGCCGTTATGGCCGATCATCGTGTTCACGTCCTCGGGCAGGCTTTGGGTGAACTGCAACATGTTGGCCGCCTGCAAGGCTCGCAACACACGATCGGGATCCGGTGGCGCTGATTCGTCGGAACCCAGCGCTACATTGGCGGCGACGGTGTCATTGAAGAGCACCACGTCCTGGCTCACCAGTGCAAACTGGCGGCGCAGGGCGGCAACGTCCCACTCGCGCACCGGGAGGCCATCGACCAGCAGCTCACCTTCTGTTGGCTCCAGAAAGCGAGGCAGCATGTTGACGAGGGTGGTCTTGCCGGCTCCAGAAGGGCCGACCAAGGCGACGGTTTCGCCCACCTTGAGTTGCAGATTCACGTCTTCAAGCGCTGGCGGCAGATCGCGCTTGTAGCGCAAGCTCACATGGCGCAGCTCGATCTCTCCGCGGGCACGGCCCGGATCGAATCCACCGCTTTGCTCGCTGGGAACGTCGTTGATCATGGTCACACCACGTTCCAGCGATGCCAGCCCGCGGGTGATTGGTCCGGCCACTTCTGACAGGTGCTTGATCGGTGCCAGCAGCATCAGCATCGCCGTGATGAAGGCTACGAACCCGCCTGTGGTTCCGCCGCCTTGCACGCCACTCTGCCACAGCGCGGCCACGACCAATGCCGACAGGCCACAAGCTGCGATGAGCTGGGTGATCGGCGTCATGGTGGCAGCGGCCATGGTTGATTTGATGGACAGATGCCGCAGGCTGTCGCTGACCTTGGTGAAGCGGCGAGCCTGCGACTTCTCTGCGCCATGCAGGCGCACTATCCGCCAGGCCAGCACGTTTTCCTCGACGACGTAAGCGGCCTCACCGATGGCGGCCTGGGCCTCGATGGTGAGACGGTGCAGTCGTTTGCTGAGCTTGCGCATGACGAAGGCGATCGCAGGGAACAGCAGGCCGACGAACAGTGTGAGCTGCCAGTTCAGATAAAGCAGGTAGGCCAGCAGAGCCACCAGGGTGAAGGAGTCTTTCACCAGCACCAGCACCGAGCCCACGAGCAAGCCGGCGCCGGCTTGTGCCTCGTAGGTCAGCGTCCCGGTCAAGGAACTGGCGGTGTTGTTGCTGAAGAGTGCAGGGTGTACGGTCATCAGACGCTCGAACAGAGCACCCCGCAGGGCCTGCGTGCCCCGGTTGGCCGACCAAGCCAGCCCGTATTGGGCGACGAGACCGGCCAGGCCGCGCACTGCAAAAAGGCTGATGATGACGACCGGGATCATCCACAGGGGAAATGTCGGCTGCTTGAAGCTGCCACTGTCGAAGAAGACTTTCATCAGGGCCGGCAACATGGGTTCGGTGGCCGCTCCGACGACCGAGCCGAGACCCATCAACACAAACCCCCGCCGGCTGTTGGCGAAATACGGCGCGATGCGCTTCAGGCGCTCTTTCAAGGGCAGGGTGGGTGTGCTCATTCAGCGCGGATTATCCAACGCCGGCCTGCCTACAATCCGCCCACCCGAACCAGAGCGTCTTGGCGCCCCTCATGGCCGACATCAGGCTCTCCGTCGCACTCATCACCCACAACGAAAGCCGGCACATCGCGGCCTGTCTGAAAAGTGTGGCCTTCGCCGATGAGTGGGTGGTGGTCGACTCGGGCAGCACCGATGGCACGCGCGAGATCGCCGAAGCCATGGGTGCGCGGGTCGTGCAGACCAACGACTGGCCTGGTTTCGGCGTGCAGAAGAACCGCGCCCTCGACCTGGCCCGCGGGCGCTGGGTGCTCAGCATCGACGCCGATGAGCGAGTGAGCGAGGCCCTGGCGGCGCGCATTCAATCGGTAGTTCAGCAAGGGGAGCCAGCGGCCGACGGCTATGAGTTGTCGCGCATCTCGCGCTTTTGTGGCCAATGGATGCGCCATGGCGACTGGAACCCCGACCGAGTGCTGCGCCTGTTTCTTCGCGAACGAGGTCGCTTCACTCACGACCTGGTGCACGAGCGCCTGGAAGTGCCAGGCCGGGTGGAGCGGCTGGCCGGTGACCTGCTCCACGACACCATGCCCACGCTCGACGATGCGCTCGACAAACTGAACCGCTACAGCAGCGGACGGGCGCTCGACAAGGTCAAGGCCGGGCGCAGCGGAGGTCTTGGTGCCGCCCTGGGCCACGGGCTATGGGCCTTCCTGCGGTGTTACTTGCTCAAGCGCGGCTTTCTCGATGGCCGCCTGGGTTTCGTGCTGGCCATCTACCAGGCCGAAGGCACGTATTACCGCTACCTCAAGATGGGCCTGCTCACGCAACAGATGCGCAATCCCATTGAACCAATCTGAAAACACGAGGTCAGGACACTTCATGCTGATGAATCGCCGTTATTTTGGAAGTTCCGTTGCCGCGGCCTCTGGCCTGGCGCTTGTGGGCCCGGCCCTGGGGCAGTTCAAGGTCGAGATATCAGGCGTGGGCGCCACCCAGGTGCCCATCGCCATTGCCCGCTTCCGCGACGAAGACCGCACCACCCAAAGCCTGTCGACCATCATTCGTGCCGACCTCGAGCGCTCGGGTGTGTTCCGCCTCATCGAGGCCAGTCAGGTGCTCGACGAGGCCGCCCAGCCGCCCATGAGCGAGTGGCGCTCGCGCTCTGCCGACGCGTTGGTGGGCGGCTCGGTGACCCGCCTCGCCGACGGCCGCTTCGACGTGCGCTTCAAGCTATGGGACGTGGTCAAGGGCAAGGTGATCGGCGGTGAGAGCAACGCCACCATGCCTGCCGATCTGCGCGTGGCTGCACACCGCATCGCCGACGTGATCTACGAAAAACTCACCGGCGACCGGGGGGTGTTTTCCACCCGCATCGCCTACGTCACCCGCTCCGGCAAGCGGTACGCGCTGCGGGTCGACTTTGCCGATGGCCTGGGGGGCGAATCGGTGCTCAACAGCAACGACCCCATCATCTCGCCCGCCTGGTCGCCCAGCGGGCAAGAGCTTGCCTATGTGTCGTTCGAAGACCAGAAGGCGATCGTGTTTGCGCAAGACGTGTCGACCGGCCAGCGCCGCAAAATTGCGGCCTTTCGCGGCTCCAACAGTGCGCCGTCCTGGTCGCCCGATGGCAACTCGCTGGTGGTCACGCTCAGCCGCGACGGCTATTCGCAGCTCTACATCATCGGCCGCAATGGCGAGAACCCACGGCGCATCACCACCAGCCAGTCGATCGACACTGAAGCCACCTACTCGCCGGACGGCAAGCTCATTTACTTCGTGAGCGACCGCAGCGGCGGTCCACAGATCTACAAAGTGGCGGCCGCCGGTGGCACACCCGAGCGCGTGAGCTTTACCGGTGGCTACAACATCAGCCCGGCGCTTAGCCCCGATGGCCGCTACCTGGCCTATATTTCGCGCCAGAACGGCGCCTTCAAGCTGTATGTGGGTGAACTGGGCAAACCCGGTGCGCCCCAGGCCATCACCGACAGCTCAGACGACGAAAGCCCGAGCTTCGCACCCAACGGCAAGCTGATCATCTACGCGACCCGCGCCAACGGCCGGGATACCTTGATGACCACCACGCTTGACGGCAAGATCAAGGCCAAGCTGGAGTCCCGTTTCCCGGATGTGCGCGAGCCCGTCTGGGGCCCCTTCGGGCGCTAGCGCCAAGCGCGCCCGCATACTTTTACGACGACAGGAGAAAACCCATGAACATGTCCCGCCTCGCTCTCATTGCCGCGGTGTCTTCCGCCTTCCTTGCGGGCTGTGCCTCGAACGTCAAGCTCGACGACAAGCCGGCACCGGTCGAATCGCGCACCCCGTCGACCAGCGGCGCTGGTGGCTCGGGCGCTTCTTCGAGTGGCACCTCGCCCAACAACGTGGCCAGTGTTGACCTGACCAAGAGCGCTTCGGCGACCGAGTTGTCCAAGGTGGTTTACTTCGACTACGACAGTTTTGTGGTCAAGGACGAGTTCCGTCCGGTGGTCGAAGCGCAGGCCAAGATGCTGTCCACTGACCGCAACAAGAAGTTGTCGGTTGAAGGGCACACCGATGAGCGTGGTGGCAGCGAATACAACCTGGCGCTGGGGCAGAAGCGCGCTGAGTCGGTTGCCAAGGCGCTCAAGTTGCTCGGTGTGAACGACGGGCAAGTCGAAGCCGTGAGCTTTGGCAAGGAACGCCCCGCCGCGCAAGGCAGCGATGAAGCCGTCTGGGCCAAGAACCGCCGCGCTGAACTGAACAACCGTTGAGCGTGACCATGGCCTGCTTGTTTATGAAGGCATCTCGCCGCCCCGCGGCGTGGTTGCTGGCCTTGGCGCTGGCCGCACCGGCGGCGCAGGCGGGCCTGTTCGACGACGATGAGGCGCGCAAGGCCATCCTCGACCTGCGCCAGAAGCAGGAGCAGAGCGAGGCGCGGGTGAAAGCGGCGCAGGCCGACAGCACGGCCCAGCTGCTGGAGCAGATCAACCAGCTCAAGCGCAGCCTGCTCGACCTCAACAACCAGCTCGAAATGATGCGCACCGAGATGGCTCGGATGCGAGGCCAGGACGAGCAGCTGACGCGCGACGTGGTCGAGTTGCAGCGTGTACAAAAAGACATCCAGCAGGGTGTCGAAGACCGCATCCGCAAGCTCGAGCCGCAGAAGGTCACGGTCGACGGCAAAGAGATTCTGGTCGACCCTGAAGAGCGCCGCCAGTTCGAAGACAGCATGGCGGTGCTGCGCAAGGGTGAGTTTGCTGCGGCCGCGTCGGCATTTGCGGCCTTCAACCGCCGTTACCCAGGCAGCGGCTACAACGCCGCTTCGCTCTTCTGGCTGGGCAACGCGCAATACGGCATGCGCGACTACAAAGAGGCGATGAGCTCGTTTCGCAGTCTCGTCTCGGTGGCCCCCGACCACCCACGCGCGCCCGAGGCGCTGCTGTCGATCGTCAACTGCCAGATGGAGCTGAAAGACAGCAAGGGCGCGCGCCGCACGCTCGATGAGTTGGTCAAGGCCTACCCCAAATCCGAGGCGGCCCAGGCCGGCAAGGAACGCCTGGCTTCGGTGAAGTAGCGGGCGATCGCATGAACGCTGCGCTCGACCTCTTGGCGCCCGATCTGGAGCGACGTTTTGGCGGCCTGCGCCGTCTTTATGGCGAGGCGGGTTACCAGGTGGTGCGTGCCGCGCGTGTGGGCGTGGTGGGTTTGGGTGGCGTGGGTTCGTGGACGGTCGAGGGGCTGGCTCGCAGCGGTGTTGCCGAACTGACGCTGTTCGACATGGACCACGTGGCCGAGTCCAACATCAACCGCCAGGTGCAGGCCTTGGGCGTGACGCTCGGGCAGAGCAAGGGCGTGGCGCTGCGCGAGCGCATTGCCGACATCCACCCCGGCTGTGATGTGCTGCTCGTGGACGACTTCGTGTCGCCCGACAACTGGCCTGCGTTGCTGCCGCGCGAGGTCGACGTTCTCATCGACGCCTGTGACCAGGTGCAGGCCAAGATGGCGCTGGCGCATTGGGCAATGCAGCACAAGCTGCCACTCATCTGTGTGGGTGCGGCGGGTGGCAAGCAGCGCGCGCAGGCGGTTGAAGTCGATGACCTGGCGCAGGTCACGCACGACCCTTTGCTCGCCTCATTGCGCCAGCGTTTGCGCAAGCAACACGGTGCTGCGCGCAGTGGCGCGATGGGTGTGCGCTGCGTGTTTTCACGCGAGCCGGTGTCGCCGCCGGTCGATGCCTGTGAGCTCGATGGCAGCCTCAACTGCCACGGTTATGGGTCGAGCGTTGTTGTCACAGCAAGCTTCGGGTTTGTGGCAGCTGGGGAAGCGCTACAATATTTGCTTCGCCGATTTGTTTGAAGCGACTTTGCAAAGCCCGCTATACTTATGGGCTTTACCGGGTTGTTAGCTCAGTCGGTAGAGCAGCGGACTTTTAATCCGTTGGTCGTGGGTTCGAGTCCCGCACAACCCACCAGAATTCGCGAAACCTAGTGAACAGCTAGCAGAAGAAAAGTTTGAGAGCGGGCTCCTAGCTCAGTTGGTAGAGCAGCGGACTCTTAATCCGTTGGTCGACAGTTCGAATCTGTCGGGGCCCACCAAATTCCAGTGAATCAGCCCTTGGCGCGAAAGCACCAAGGGCTTTTTCACGCCCGGCTGCTTCCGAAACATCAGTCGCCAGCCAAACCCACCAGGGCATGTCGGCCAAGGCCGGTGCGTAGACTCAAACGCAATGGCTGGGCGCGTGCCCGGCTCACCCGTCGGCGAGGCGTCATGAACACCCTGAATTTGTCTGCGCTGCTCGGTGCATGCCTGGTTTCTACCTGCACATCGTATGGGCCCAACTCCCTCGCGCCGGGCACTGGTCTGGAGGCCGCCACGCGCGCGATGGGTGCGCCCACCGGAGACTCTGCCTTGCCGGGGGGTGGCCGGCGCTTCGAGTTCGCGCGCGGTCCCTACGGCAAGCACACCTACATGCTCGACTTCGACGCCCAAGGCCGCTTGTTGCGCTGGGAGCAGGTGCTGGTCGAGGCGCGCTTCAATGAGATTCGCAGCGGCATGGACGCCACCGAGGTGCGGGCGCAGCTGGGGCGTGCGTCGGACCAGTACGTCGTGGGCTGGCACGAAAAACAAACCGTCTGGGCCTACCGCTACGAATCTCCGTTCTGCCAGTGGTTCCAGGTCGGCCTCAATCGACAAGGCAAAGTGGTGGACACTGCCTATGGCCCCGACCCGTTGTGCGACGTGGGCAAGATCGACGACTTCTAACGACGCCACCGATGACCATCACCCTCTACGGCATTGCCAACTGCGACACCGTCAAAAAGGCGCGCACCTGGCTTGCCGAGCACCACGCCGACGTGAGTTGGCACGACTTCAAGAAACAAGGTGTGCCCGAGCCACAACTCGATCGCTGGCTCAAGGCTGTGGGCTGGGAAAAGCTGGTCAATCGCCAAGGCACTACCTGGCGCAAGATGCCCGACGACGACAAGGCCGCGGTGGTCGATGCCGCCTCGGCCCGCGCGTTGATGCTGAGCCACCAAAGCGTGATCAAACGCCCGGTGGTCGAGTGGCCGAACGGCCTGGTTACCGTGGGTTTTTCAGAGGCACTGTTCTCGCAGCACCTCGGCTGAGGCTCAGCCCGGCACCTTCAGCTCGAAGCTCGCTTCGGCCGCCGGCTGGCCGTTGATCAGCAGCTCGATGCGGTGCTTCCCTGCGTGGTAGCGACGTGTGGTGATCGGTTTGAGCGAATGCTTTTTCAGCAGCTCGCGCTCTTCTCCCGCGCCCAGTTCGAGCACCCAGCCCTTGAACACCTTGGCCGAGGTGTCGCCGCTCGCCTTGACGTGGTGAACGGCGTAGTCGATTGCGAGCCGCTGCGCGCTCTTGGCCGTGGAGCGCAGCTTGATCTGCAGTTGGAGCGAGTCGCCCACCTGGGCCCGGCTTGACGACAAAGCCAGTGCCGCGCGCCCCTTGAAACGCTCGCCCACGCCCCAGGCGCTCATCACGCCGGCATGCCCGCGCTTCACCAGCGTGCGGCTCGCGTGCCTGAGCAGCGCCTGCCGTGGGGCCGGTGCGCCGGGCAGGTGCTCGAGCAACCACGCTTCGACCACGTGCGGGTGGTCCTTGGCGATGTCGTTCAGGTGGTTGGCCACGCTTCGGCGCACATAGGGGCTGGCGTCGTCCATCAGCTTGCGCAACAAGGGCAGGGTGGGCGAGGGGTCGTCGACCAGCGGCTTGAGCACCATGCCCCAGGGCAGTCGCGGGCGGCTGCCTTCGCTCACCAGGCGGCGCACATGCGGGCTCGCATCGTCGGCCCAGGCGTGCAAGGCGGCAAAGCTGAGCTCGGGTGCGCGCAGGATGAAAGGTCGGATCGCCCACTCGGCCGTGAAGCGCTGCGTCATCGCATGCAAGGCCTGCAGCGCACGCGGTGTGTCAGCGTGGCCATGGCGCGCCACGTATTCGGTGAGCGGCCACACGGCCCAGCCGGCCAAGCCGTCGTCTCTGGCACCGGTCGGGCCGTCGAGGGTTTCGTCGACCAGCGTGTCGATGGTGGCGAGCGCCGCTTCCATCAGGTGAGCGGCCGCGTTGAAGTCGCCGGGCAGCGTGCTCTCCAGCGCGGCGCAGATGTGCCACGAGCGTGCTTTCAGCTCCAGCGTGTCGAGGCCGGCGTTGGCCTGCAACTTGAAGCGCTTGCTGTTGAACTCTGGCGAGGCGCGTTGCAGGTGACGGCCTATGTCGGTCACCACCTGCGCGTTCAGCAGGTTCTTGAACGGCTCTGCCACGCGCGCCTCAGGCCGCGAGCAGTTGCCGCAGCACGAAGGGCAAGATGCCACCGTGCTTGTAGTAGTCGACCTCGATCGGCGTGTCGATGCGAAGCGTCACGCGCACATTGCGCGTGCCGCCGTCCAGGTCGTGAATCACGAGCGTCGCGTCTTGCTGGTGCTTGAGCTCGGTGCCCAGCAGCACATCGAAAGTTTCGTCGCCGGTGATGCCCAGCGTCTGCCACGAATCAGTGCCCTTGAACTGCAGCGGCAACACGCCCATGCCCACCAGGTTGGCGCGGTGGATGCGTTCGTAGCTGCGTGCGACCACCGCCTTGATGCCGAGCAGGGCCGTGCCCTTGGCCGCCCAGTCGCGCGACGAGCCCGTGCCGTACTCCTCACCCGCAAAGATGATGGTCGGCGTCTTGGCCGCCATGTACTTCATGGCCGCGTCGTAGATGAAGATCTTCTCGTTGCCTGGCTGGAACAGCGTCAGCCCGCCTTCTTCGCGGCTGCCGTCGGCGCCGGCGGGAATCATCAGGTTCTTGATGCGCACGTTGGCGAAGGTGCCACGCACCATCACGTCGTGGTTGCCGCGCCGTGAGCCGTAGGAGTTGAAGTCGGCCTTCTGCACGCCGTGCTCCTTGAGCCACTCGCCGGCGGGCGACTGCTCCTTGATCGAGCCGGCCGGCGAGATGTGGTCGGTGGTGATCGAGTCGCCGAACAGCGCCATGACGCGCGCCCGGCGCACCGACACGGCCTCCTTCTTGCCCGGCTCACCGGGGCCCTGCTCGCGCGCCGGCAGGTGCTCGAGCTTGAAGTCCTTGAAGAACGGCGGCTCGGCGATGTAGGTGCTCTTCGGCCAGGTATAGGTTTCGCCGGAAACGCCCTTGATCTTCTCCCACAGCTCGCCCGGCTCGGTCTTGACCTTGCCGTAGTTGGCCTGGAAGGTCTTGCCGTTCATGGCGTACTTCATGAGCTGATGGATCTCGTCGCTCGTGGGCCAGATGTCGCCCAGCCACACGTCCTCGCCGTCGGCACCCTGGCCCACGGGCTCGGTCATGAGGTCCGTGAGCATCGTGCCTGCGATGGCGTACGCCACCACGAGCGGCGGCGACGCGAGATAGTTGTAGCGCGTGAGCGGGTTGACACGCCCCTCGAAGTTGCGATTGCCCGACAGCACGGCAGCGGTGATCAGCTTGTGCTCCTCGATCGCCTTGGAGATCGGCTCGGGCAGCGGACCCGAGTTGCCGATGCACGTCGTGCAGCCGTAGCCCACGACGTTGAAGCGGAGCTTGTTGAGGTCTTCGAGCAGCCCGCCGACGGAGAGGTAGTCCGTCACCACCTGCGACCC
>JACMKJ010000155.1 GCA_014380155.1 Rhizobacter sp.
CACGGCGCGCGCGGTGTTCGGGTTCTTCTGCACGAACTCCGCCGTGGTGCCCAGCACCTTCTCGGGATGGTCCTTCCAGATGTCCTGCGTGGTGTTGGCCGTGATGCCGATGCCGTCCATGATGGCGCGGTGGTTCCAGGGCTCACCCACGCAGAAGCCGTCCATGTTGCCCACGCGCATGTTCGCCACCATCTGCGGCGGCGGCACGGTGATCAGCTTGGCGCCCGACAGCGGGTTGATGCCGGCGGCGGCCAGCCAGTAGTGGATCCACATCGCGTGGGTGCCGGTCGGGAAGGTGCCCGCGAAGGTGTATTCACGCTTCTCCTTCGCCATCAGCTTGGCAAGCGAGGGGCCGTCGACCGCGCCCTTGTCGGCCAGCGCCTTCGACAGCGTGATGGCCTGGCCGTTGTTGTTCAGGTTGAGCAGCACGGCCATGTCTTTCTTGGGGCCGCTCACGCCGAGGTGCACGCCGTAGATCAGGCCATACAGCACGTGCGCCATGTCGAGCTCGCCGTTGACGAGCTTGTCGCGCACACCGGCCCAAGAGGCCTCTTTGGTGGGGATGATCTTCACGCCGTATTTCTTGTCGAAGCCCAGCACCGAGGCCATCACCACCGAGGCGCAGTCGGTGAGGGGGATGAAGCCGATGCGCACCTCTTCTTTTTCAGGCTTGTCAGAGCCCGCGGCGTAGACGGCGGTGTTCAGGCCGGGCACAAGACCGGCGGCGCTGCCAGCGGCGGCGGCTTTGATCAGGGTTCGGCGGCTCATGAGATTGGGCTTTCTGGTGGATGGGTGGGTCATGGCTTGTTCTCAGTGCATGAAAAAGGAAAAGACAAAAACAAAAAGGCGTCCGCACGTCGCCGGGATGAAACCCGAGCTCGTGGGGACGCCGTCGTCCCATCAGCGCGGCGCCGTCTTTGGCGCCAGCCGATGTCTCCAGAAAATCGCCGTTGATCTTCTGCGTCTACCTACGCAAGCGGTGTGCCACGGTGGTTTGTGGCTTTTGGGTGTTGCGCCGCACCAAATCAGGGTTGATACCGAGTTCCATGCACTTCAACCGAGCAGATCGCTCACGTCGATGAGGCGCTGCGCCACGTCGACGAGTTTGAGGCCCTTGTCCATGGCGGTCTTGCGCAGGCGCGCATAAGCGTCTTCTTCACTCAGGCCATGGCGGCTGGTCAGAAGGCCCTTGGCGCGGTCGATCAGCTTGCGGTCTGACAACTCGGTACGCGCGTCGGCCAGCTCACGACGCAGGCTCTCTTCATGTTGAAAGCGGGCCATGGCCACGTCGAGCACCGGCTTGACGCGGTCGGTGCCCAGCCCGGCCACCACGTAGGCGGTGACACCGGCCGCGATGGCCGCAGGCACATGTGAGGTGTCTTCGTCTTCGGTGAACAACACGATCGGCCTGCGCGCGTCGCGTGTGGCCATCACCACGTGCTCGAGCGTGTCGCGGGCCTGGCTTTCAGCGTCGACGATGATCATGTCGGGCGCGATCTGCGCGATGCGGTCGGGCAGGAACACGTCGACCGGCAACACGGCGACGATGTTGTAGCCGTTCTCCAACAAGCCGATGCGCAGCAGGCGCGAGCGCTCTGCTTCGGTGCCTGCGTCGGGGTCGGTGCCGTCCGGCGCGAGGTCGGGTGCCACGATCACGATGCGCAATGCTGGGGTTGGGCTCGCAGGCGGCACATTCATGGTGCATGAGACAGCAACATCCACGCCAGAAACGAAAAAGCCCGCCGAGTGGCGGGCTTCGTGACGCAGTTGGCGTTCAGTGGTCGTTGGCTTGCACGTTCAGGGCTTTGCGCAGCCATCCGCCAAGCGGGCGAAGCGAATCAAACACCGAATCGGGTGCGGAAAGGTCGCGCTCGGTCAGCAAGCTGCGGCCATCCAGCATCTCGATGAATTGCTGCACCTCTTTGCGGCGGATTCCGCTGCAGGCCGTCAGCTGGGCGAGCGACATGTGGCGGTGCGACATGTCGGTGAGCATGCGACGGTAGGCCGTTCGGTGGTAAGGCGCAGGCAGGTCGGCCCAAGCGACTAGACGGTATTCCTTCATGGAGATTCCCCAACGATGTTCGTTGTTGGCAATCACATCTTGGGTGACTGCTCGGAGGTGCACAGTAGTGCTCCGACTTGGTGCTGTGAAGAGGGTTCGAGACGATTTCGGGAAAACACCGATGCGAAGCTGTGTGAAACCACAGCCCTTTATGGGCCGTGTGTTGTGCTCGGTACACTCGTCTCGATGAAAGTTCTGGGTGTGGAGTCATCGTGTGACGAAACCGGCGTGGCGCTGGTGGAGGCTGACGCAAGCGGCGTGCCGCACTTGCTGGCGCATGCGTTGCACAGCCAGATCGACATGCACCAGGCGTACGGTGGTGTGGTGCCCGAGCTGGCCTCGCGCGACCACATCCGGCGAGTGCTGCCTCTGGCAAAACAGGTGCTGAGCGAGGCCTCTAGCGACCTTCAAGACATCGACGTGGTGGCCTACACGCGCGGCCCCGGTTTGGCCGGGGCGCTGCTGGTGGGGGCGGGCGTGGCCTGTGCCCTGGGCGCCGCGCTCGGCAAGCCGGTGATGGGCGTGCACCACCTTGAAGGGCACTTGCTGTCGCCGTTTCTTGCGAGCGACCCGCCCGAGTTTCCCTTTGTCGCCTTGCTGGTGTCAGGCGGGCACACCCAGTTGATGCGGGTGGACGATGTGGGCCAATACGAGCTGCTCGGCGAAACCATCGACGACGCCGCAGGCGAGGCCTTCGACAAGTCCGCCAAGATGATGGGCCTGGGCTACCCCGGGGGCCCGGCTCTAGCGAGGTTGGCCGAGTTTGGCGACGCCACCACCTTTGATCTGCCCCGACCGCTGCTGCACAGCGGCAACCTCGACTTTTCGTTTGCCGGCTTGAAGACGGCAGTGCGCACGCAGCTGCTCAAGCTGGGCAGCAATGTGTGCGAGCAAGACAAGGCGCACCTCGCCGCATCAACGCAGCAGGCCATCGTCGAGGTGCTGGTGAAAAAGTCTTTGGCAGCGCTGAAGTCCACTGGACTGAAGCGCTTGGTGGTGGCTGGCGGCGTGGGAGCCAACGCGCGCCTGCGTGACATGCTCAATGCCGAATGTGCGAAGCGCCAGTGCAGGGTGCATTATCCCGAACTGGCGCTGTGCACCGACAACGGCGCGATGATCGCGCTGGCCGCGGCGATGCGCTTGCAACGCGGCATCGCCTCGGCAGGCCCCGACTACGCGTTCGACGTGAAGCCGCGCTGGGATCTGGCTGCCGTCTGAGTCGACATCAGTTGATGTTGATCTGCGTGGCGCCCGTGGGCACACGCTTGGCCAGCGTCAAGGTCAGCACACCGTTCTCGAACTTGGCCGTCGACGTGGCTTGATCCACCTCGGCCGGCAGGCTCACCGTGCGGGCGTATTGAGCGGTGCTGCGCTCGCGGTAGATCACACGTTCGCCTTCCTTCGCTTCAGCAGCTGCCGCATGGGCTTCGAGGCTCACGCGACGGCCTTGCACGGTGACCTTCAGCTGATCCTTGCTGAGGCCGGGCAGGTCGAACGACAGCTTGTAGGCGGCGTCGCTCTCGGTGACGTCGAGCGCGGGCACACGCGGCTCATCGGCCAGCGCCTGGTCGTTGAAGAGGTGGTCGATGGCGCGCGACAGTGAAGCAGGGGCAACGCGGCGGGTGGCAGTGGGGAATACGAACATGATGGGCATCTCCTGGGAATCGACCTTGGCCGCTGCACCGTGCAGCAACCCATGACACCCAAGCTAGGAGCGGCATTTTTGTTTTCAAGGGGCTTGAAATTCGGCGCTAGCATGCAGCGCACATGAGACCCGTCATTGCCGGTTTGCCGGCCTCCAAGATTCGCGAAGTGGCCAACGCCGGCCTCGGCCGCAGCGACGTGCTGGCCTTCTGGTTTGGCGAGAGCGATGAAGCCACGCCTGCAGCCGTCAACCAGGCGGCGGTTGCCTCGTTGCATGCCGGCGAGACCTTTTACTCGCACAACCTCGGTTTGCCCGAGTTGCGGGAGGCGCTGGCGGGCTACTTGGGCGATCTGCATGTTGCCGTTGCCGCGGATCGGATCGCCGTCACCTCGTCGGGCGTGAGTGCCCTGATGATTGCGAGCCAGTTGCTGATCGGCCCCGGCGATGAGGTGGTGGCGGTGGTACCGGTGTGGCCCAACATCGTGGCGCAACCGGCCATCCTGGGTGCGCAGATTCGGCGTGTGTCGCTGCAGGTGCAAGACGGTGCCTGGGTGCTCGACATGCCGACACTGCTGGCGGCTATCACGCCGCAGACGCGTGCCGTGCTGGTCAACGCGCCCAACAACCCGACCGGCTGGACGCTGACCCGTGACGAGCAACTCGTCTTGCTCGCCCATTGCCGGCAAACCGGCACCTGGATCGTGGCCGACGAGGTTTACGAGCGCATCTACTTCGAGCCCGGCGCACGCGCCGCGCCGAGCTTCCTCGATATCGCCGAGCCGCATGACCGCCTGGTGGTGGCGCACAGCTTCTCCAAGAGCTTTCTGATGACCGGGTGGCGGCTTGGCTGGCTGGTGCTGCCGCCTGGCTTGTCGTCCGACGTGGCCAAGCTGATCGAGTTCAACACCTCTTGCGCGCCGGTGTTCGTGCAGCGGGCCGGGCTGGCTGCGGTGCGCGAGGCAGACGCTTTCGTTCCTGGGTTGGTGCAGCGGCTGAAAACCTGTCGTGACACGATGATCCCGCGCCTGGCCGCGCTGCCCGGGGTAAGCGTTTCCACGCCGCGCGGCGGCATGTATGCCTTCTTCCGCGTGGCCGGCGAAGACGACTCTCTGGCCTTCGCCAAACGACTGGTCGAAGAGGTCGGTCTTGGCTTGGCGCCAGGCATCGCCTTTGGCGACGAAGCGGAAGGCTGGCTGCGCTGGTGTTTTGCCTCGCGCGACCCGGCCAGGTTGGTGGAAGGGGTAGGGCGGCTGAGCCGCGCCCTTGGGCTATAATCGCGGGCTCTGTGCAGCCTGGCTGTCCAGAGATCCGTAGCACGGCGCGGGAAGGTTTCTCCCGCTACCGCAAGTCGCAATCCCGGAAACCGCAGCACCCAGAATGCAGTTGCAGCGGCCCGGATACCAGGAAACTGACATGTCTGTCGCTGAACTCAAGAAATCTGAAATCGTCAAGGCCAACGCACGCAGTGCGAATGACACGGGCTCCCCTGAAGTGCAAGTTGCACTGCTCACCGCCCGCATCAACGACCTGACGCCCCACTTCAAGACCCACCTGAAAGACCACCACGGTCGCCGGGGTCTGCTGAAGATGGTCAACACCCGCAAGAGCCTGTTGGCCTACCTGAAGAACACCGACGCAGATCGCTACACCGCGCTGATCCAGAAGCTGGGTCTGCGCAAGTAAGCTGCGCAAGATAGTGAAGAGCCTGTCTGGATTCGCCAGCACAGGCTCTTTGCATTTGGAGCCAGGCACCCAACGATGACGATGTGTCATTCCAACGGCGTTCCACACGAACCCCTCTGGAATGGCATCGCGCCAGGTTGCCATAGCTCCGGGGTCTCAAGGCGCCGCCCTACAGGCGCTGAAACTCAAAGGAGAGACGCATGAGCATGTTCAACAAAGTCACCAAGACCTTCCAATGGGGCCAGCACACCGTCAAGCTGGAAACGGGCGAGATCGCCCGCCAGTCCGGTGGTGCCGTGATCGTCGACATCGAGGACACCGTGGTGCTGGCCACCGTGGTCGCTGCCAAGAATGCCAAGCCGGGCCAAGACTTTTTCCCGCTGACCGTCGACTACATCGAGAAAACCTACGCCGCCGGCAAGATCCCCGGCAGCTTCTTCAAGCGTGAAGGCCGCCCGAGCGAGCTCGAGACGTTGACTTCGCGCCTGATCGACCGCCCGCTGCGCCCGCTGTTCCCCGAAGGCTTCTACAACGAAGTGCAGGTGGTGATCCACGTGCTGTCGCTGAACCCTGAAGTCTCGGCCGACATCGCCGCCTTGATTGGCTCCAGCGCCGCGCTGGCCATCTCGGGCATCCCGTTCAACGGCCCCATCGGCGCTGCCCGTGTGGGCTACGTCAACGGCCAGTACGTGTTGAACCCCGGCAAGACCCAACTGCTCGAATCGCAGATGGACTTGGTGGTCGCTGGTACCCAAGCAGCCGTGCTGATGGTCGAGTCGGAAGCGCAGCAACTGAGCGAAGAAGTGATGCTTGGCGGCATCGTGTTCGGCCATGAGCAAGGCAACATTGCCATCGCCGCCATCAACGACCTGGTGCGTGATGCCGGCAAGCAGGCCTGGGACTGGAAGGCCCCTGCCAAGGACGAAGCCTTCATTGGCAAGGTTGGTGCACTGGCCGAAGAGAAGCTGCGCGCGGCCTACCAGATCCGCTCCAAGCAAGCCCGCACGCAAGCCACGCGTGAAGTGACGGCCTCCACCCTGGCCGCGCTCACCGCCGAAGGCACGGCTTTCGACAAGGTCAACGTCGACAACGTGCTGTTCGACATCGAAGCCAAGATCGTGCGCAGCCAGATCCTGTCGGGTGAACCTCGCATCGACGGCCGCGACACCCGTACCGTGCGCCAGATCGAGATCCGCAACAGCGTGCTGCCGCGCGTGCATGGCTCGGCCTTGTTCACCCGTGGTGAAACGCAAGCGCTCGTCGCCGCCACCCTCGGCACCGACCGCGACTCGCAGAAGATCGATGCGCTGGCGGGTGAATTCAGCGAGCACTTCATGCTTCACTACAACATGCCTCCGTTCGCCACTGGCGAAACCGGTCGCGTGGGCACGCCGAAGCGTCGCGAAATCGGCCACGGCCGCCTGGCCAAGCGCGCGTTGGTCGCCGTGTTGCCGAACCGTGTCGACTTCCCGTACTCCATGCGCGTGGTGTCTGAAATCACCGAGTCCAACGGCTCGTCGTCGATGGCGTCCGTGTGCGGTGGCTGCCTGGCGCTGATGGATGCTGGTGTGCCGCTCAAGGCGCACGTGGCCGGCATCGCCATGGGTTTGATCAAGGACGGCAACCGCTTCGCGGTGCTGACCGACATCCTGGGCGATGAAGATCACCTGGGCGACATGGACTTCAAGGTGGCCGGCACGACCGCTGGCGTGACCGCCCTGCAGATGGACATCAAGATCGAGGGGCTCGACGTCTCGATCCTGAGCGAGGCACTCGATCAGGCGAAGGAAGGCCGCCTGCACATCCTCGAGGAGATGCAGAAGGCACTCCCCGCGCCGCGTGCGGAGCTGTCGCAGTACGCGCCG